>NZ_JBLJBV010000017.1:0-29004 GCF_047638075.1 Phaeovulum sp. | reverse complement strand
CGTGTCTTAGATCAAAGCCCCAAGCTCAGGCAGGCGGTGCCAATGGTGTGGTTACCTTCATTTACGGTAGGCTCTCGCATCACTCGACAGCATCGTAGCAACGCAAATCGCGAGGTGCTGTGGATGATTACCAATGGAGTGCCGATTTCGAAGATCTGCGATTTCACCGGCCTCTGTCCCAGAGATGTCTATCGCAAGATAGACTTCATTTATGACCGTGTTGTCGACCTCACAGCACGGCGCGAAGGAACCTTCGATAAGGTTGATTGGAATAAGGTGGGACGGCGCTTCGCTACCTACTCCCAAACTCTTCACCTCAACTGGCCGAACAAGAAGACGCGGGCGCAGATTGCGGTTCAACACCTTTGCACTGCTCACGCGAACACTGGCTATATAATGGCCGCTCACCTCGGTCTTGACCCCTACATTGAACTTCCAGGCATTGAAGCTGCCATGACCTCTGCGGGGGATTTCTCCAAGCCTCGCGCCTTCCGAAGTCAGGCGCGTGTCTGGTCCGAGACAGAGTTCAAGGAATATGTCGATAAGATCACCCGACATGTGGCGATTCACCCGATGGAAGCCCCTGATGTGGACTTGGATCTACAACTGCCCCATGTGTCGCACTAATACGCCAAGACGTGATGCAGCTCGCCCACGCGTTCCTGCCCCGTCGCTTCCTCGGCAAGGGAGTCGAGCGGTTTGTCTTTGTCCTGGATGCTGATTCCGGCCTCGCGTTGTCGTTTGTCTCCGCATTTGCAAAATGGATAAAGCAGGAGCGCGCAGATGTGATCGTCGTGAATTTTGACAAAAATCAGTCCAACGATCAAAGATATATGCTTGTCAATGAAGGGCAAGAAGCCCGCAACCTTGCAACTAGTATATCTCGTTCCAAATGGAACGCTTTCACCAAAAAGGAGAAGGAGGATCATACCGACGCGGTGATCTAAGGATTGCTGCAAGGCCATCTGATCAACGAGGCGTTTGCCTGGCCATTTCATACCAAGAGTGAGCCGTATCGCCGTATCCGCATCCTTACCGATCGGGACAGTATGGCACCGGATCGACGAGCCCGCTTGATGCGCCTCGCAACCCTGCGCAGCGTGGACGCCTATTTTCACAAGGTGAGGTCAAACATTCGCTTCGCAGCAAGACCGGCGCACACCCCAAGCGGAAACGGACGCACTTGGGTTCGCCATTATCTTTACAAGCCAGAGACGATGGCGAAGATCATTGAGATCTATCGCTTAACCCACAACTGGATGGGATCGTCAAAAACAAAGAAAACCCCGGCAATGAAACTTGGTCTCGCCCGGGGGCAAGATGCGTCCGAACGAGTTCTTTGAATGATCAGGTCGCGGGCTTGGTCGAGTTGTTTGCAGCAATGAAGGCTGCAATCGTTGTGCGAACAACCGAGTTCACACTGGAAAGGTCAACTTCGCCCTATGGAGTCTTTGCTTATGGCTAAAAAGCTCTCTTTCAGAGGGCCTGACTGAAGGACGCGCATACGCCCACCTTCGAGTGCTGCCTTGAATGCAAGCAGCCCTTCACGCAGTTCATTATCGGTCATTTCTTTTCTCACATATCTGATGTTGAGAGGAAATGGTGCCGAGTGAATACGAACAAAAAGCCGCCGACGAAAAATCGTCGACGGCTGCACCACGAAATGCAAAGGGCTGGGGGGCAGACAGCCCCCTTTTTTCGTCCCCTTGCCTTTATGTCGTTTTCGTCTGGCAAATGTCGGCGCGGCTTGCCCGTTTGCGCCGCGCTCTGGCAAAACGGTAAAAAGACACGGGACAGGAGTCGCCCATGAAAACGCATGTGAAAGCCCTCGTTGTCGGCGGTGGCGCCGTCGGTTGCGCCATCGCCTATCATCTGGCCAAAGCCGGATGGCAGACGATGCTGGTTGAGCGCGACGAACTGACCTCGGGCTCGACCTGGCATGCCGCGGGGCTGCTGCCGCTGTTCAACATGGGTTACGCGACAACGCATATCCACAAATATTCGGTCGATTTCTACAAATCGCTTGAGGCTGAAACCGGCCTGAACGCGGGTTTTGCGGTGGTTGGCAACCTGCGGATGGCACAGACTGACGCGCGCATGGATGAATACATGCTTTATTCATCGGTTGCTGAAACTGCTGATGTCTACCACGAATTCCTGACACCGGGGCAGATGAAGGACCGCTGGCCACTGCTGCGCTGCGAAGACCTCAAAGGTGCGCTTTTCCACCCGCAGGATGGCTATATCAACCCCGCCGATGTCACGCAGGCAATGGCCAAGGGCGCACGGCAGCACGGGGTTGATATTGTGCGCAAGGTGCAGGTTAACGGCTACCGCTGGACCGGTTCGGAATGGATCGTCACCTGTGCGAAGATGGTCGAGCAGGGCGGCAACCTTATCCCGTCGCAAGACACGTTTGAAATCCGTGCCGAACATGTCGTCACCGCCACCGGCAATCACGCGCAGCGCACGGCGCGGCTTTTGGGCGTCAAGATCCCCGCGATTCCGGTTGAGCATCAGTTTATCGTCACCGAGCCCGACCCGGTGCTGGTAGACTGGCGCAAAACCAACCCCGAACATCCCGTACTGCGCGATGCCGATGCGAAATGGTATGTGCGCGAAGAACGCGGCGGCTGGATCCTGGGCCCGTATGAGAGGGGCGCCCCGGCGCGCTTTCTTTATGACGTGCCCGAAAGCTTCCGCGCCGATCTGTTCCCGCTGGATCTGGAGCGGATCGAGACGGAATACATGAGCATGATCCACCGCTTGCCGTCCTCTGAAAATGTCGGCTTGAAGGACGATTTCAACGGCCCGATCTGCTACACGCCGGATGGCAACCCGCTGGTTGGCCCGGTGCCGGGTCTGCGCAACATGTGGATCGCGGAAGGGTTCAGCTTTGGCATCACCGCGGCGGGCGGCACTGGCCACTATCTTGCGCAGATGATGGTTGAAGGCGAGGCCGAGATTGACATGGCCAGCCTTGATCCGCGCCGCTACGGCGACTGGATAACCACCGAATATGCCGCTAGAAAGAACGAGGAATGCTATGAGCATGTCTTTGTTCTGCACCACCCAGACGAAGAGCGTGGGGCCTGCCGCCCGCTGCGCACCAGCCCGGCCTATGACCGGCAGGCCGCACGCGGGGCGCAGTTTGGCCAGGTGAACGGCTGGGATCGCCCGAACTATTACGGCCCGGTGGATGCGCCCGCAGGTTTCGATCACGATTCCCGCAGTTTTCGGCGCGGTTCCTGGTGGCCCTATGCCAAAGCCGAGGCCGAGGCCGTTCGCAATGCCGCCGGCCTGATTGACGCCACAGCCTTCAGCAAACACCTTGTGCGCGGCCCCGGCGCGACCGCTTTTCTGGACTGGTTCACCACCAACAAACTGCCCAAAATCGGCCGGATCAACCTGACCTACGCGCTGACGCCCGCGGGCACGACGCGGACGGAATACACTATCGTGCGGCTGGCCGAGAATGAATATTACCTCATCTCGGCAGGGGCATGGACGGCCTATGACGCTGATTATCTTCGCAAATGCGCCGAGGATAAGATGCCGGATCTTGGCTGGATCGACATCCACGATGTTACCACGCAATGGGGCGTTTTCGCCATCGCCGGGCCAAACTCGCGCGCGGTGCTGCGCGAGGTGGTCAAGGACGCCAACCCCGACACGGTGCTGGGCAACAAGCGTTTCCCTTGGCTTTCGATGCGCAATATCGAGTTGGGCATGTGCCCGGTGCGCGCGATCCGCGTGGCCTATACCGGCGAGTTGGGATGGGAGTTGCATCACCCGATTGAAATGCAGAACTATCTGTTTGATCTGCTGATGGACGCGGGTCAGGCGCATGGGTTGAAACTGGTGGGCGCGCGGGCGCAAAACTGGCTTCGGCAGGAAAAATCCTACCGGGCGTTCGGCACCGAACTGGGCCGCGATGCCACCCCGCTTGAGGCCGGGCTGGACCGTTTTGTTGACCTGGCCAAGGGCTTCAACGGTAAGGAAAAAATGCTGGAAACCGGGGTTCGCGCGCGCTGTGTGACGCTGCTGATTGATGGGCCGTCGGACTGCGACCCTTGGGGCAAGGAGGCGCTTTTGCATGAGGGGGCAAAGGTCGGGCGGTTGACCTCGGGCGGGTGGTCGGTGGCGTTTGGCAAGCAGATCGGCATGGGCTATGTCCGCCCCGATCTGGCCGAAACGGGGCAGCGACTAAAGGTCAGGATGCTGCGGCAGGAATGGGAGGCTGTCGTCACCGAGGACAGCCCCCATGACCCGACCAACGCAAGGATCCGGCTTGATGGTTAACGCTGGCTGCGTGCGGCCAGCCAGGCCGTCCAGTTGGCGGGCGACCCGGCAAAGACGTTGATGTCAACCGGTGTGGCCACGCCCGGCACCTGACCGGTGCCGGTATATTGCCAGAACGTCCAATGCTGCCCCGGATAGACGGTGGCCGGATGCCCCGCGACCGAGCGCAACCAGAACTCTTGCCCCGCCATCTGGCCCAATCCGGCGTCTTTGTAGAAGTCGACGGTGGTGTAGATCACCGGGCGCTGGCCGTAGTGGGCGGTCAGCATCGAGAGGAAAATCCGCGCCTCTGAGCGGATGGTTTCGGCGTCGGGGCGCAGCGGGCAGGTTTTGGAACGGTGGTTCCATTCAAGGTCCAGCACCGGCGGCAGCGCGCCCGGCGCGCGCGGGACATGGGAAATGAACCAGCGCGCCTGTTCGGCGGCCGGGCGACAAAAGTAGTAGTAGTGATAGGCCCCGACCGGCACGCCTGCACGCCGCGCACCCCGCCAGTTGTCGTCAAAGCCGGGGTCGAGAACATCGCCACCCTCGGTTGCTTTCAGCCAGGCGAAGGCGACGCCGGATGCCGCAGCGCGGGGCCAGTCGATCTGGCCCTGCCAGCGCGACGCATCAATACCATGCACGGCGTAATGCACGGGGGCGCGGCCTGACCAGCTATGGGGCGCTGTATCGCCGAAAGTTGCGGGAATGCCGGTGGCGTGTTGAATGGCGCCCCGTCGCGTGCTTCGTGGCCCATCCCGCCCGCCGCATGACGCCAGCGCAAGCGCCAGAAGCGACAAGATGATACCGCGCACTAAAACCCGCATGACGCCCCCTGAAAACCGATCGCTCGCAATCTGACGTGAAACGCTGCGCGTGTCACGCAGACAAAGCGGGGTCGTAACTCTGCCGGGCCGAATCTTGCCGTGTTGCAGGTATTGGTCTTTCCCTATCGTTGAAATTCATTGGCGCGCCCCGATCAATAGGCGCGCCCAGTATTGGCGACAGGGGTTAATTTGTTGTTATTGCAGGCGAATTACCCGGCGTTGGCAAGCTCATCCCAGCAGGCCAGCGCGTGACCGGCGTACATGACGCCGGGGCCACCGCTCATTTGAATGGCCATGGCAAGAACATCGCCCAGCTCTTCGCGGGTGGCGCCGGCCTTCATCAGGGCTTCGGTGTGAAACAGGATGCAAGGTTCGCAGCGCATCACAAGGGACATGCCCAAGGCTATGAATTCCTTTTGTTTTACATCCAAAGGCCCGGTTTCGGCCACAGCCTTTGACAGGGCGCCAAAGCCTTGCGTCGCCTCGGGGATGGTTTTGTACATGACGCGCAGTTCGTTGCGCATTTCGTTGATTTTGTCTTTGTAGGCCATGGGCTGGCTCCTGTCAGTAAAGAGGTTGGTGCAGCTATTTCATGGGATGGTCGCGTGGGCTTTGATCTTGGTCAATTGCATGCAGATGAATGAATGTTTATTGGGCCGGTGCGCGCCGGGGCGGGGTTTGCAGCATGATTTCGGGTGATGCCCGTAAAGACGCCCCCGCCAAAAGCTGTGGCGGGGGCTATTGCGGGGGCGTTGCAGGCAGCCGTCAGGCGGCGCGCCGTTTGCGGCGGGCGGCAAGGCCAAGGCCGCCAAGCACCAGCAGCAGGGGGCCAAATGCGGCGGGTAGCGGCACTGCCGACGGTGCGTGGACGTTCAGGGTGAGGTTCATCAACCGGATACCCGCGCACCATTCGTCGCACCACAGAGTGTTGGGGATCGTCAACTGATCGCCAGTATAGGAATAGTCAAGCGTGCCCGCAGGAACCAAGGATCGTAGCACCAGAACATCAAGGTCTTGGAAGGTAGAGCCAAAGGTCATGTCTGAAAACGAATTGAACGAATAGGCCGTATCATGGTGATAGACCAACGATGTCACCAGCGTGCCACTGCGGTAACCGTACCAGCCGACATTGCCATAGGCAGGCTTCGATCCGTTTACCCAAGCGTCAAAATCGGCGTCTCCGTATTCACCCGCCGGGCGGGGGGTGCTGGCGGTTTGATAGACATGCGAATAGGCCCAGGCATTCGCCCCGACTGCATCGAAGCGGTAGCCATCGACCGAGGCAAAGACCGATTCGGTGATGCCACTATCGTCATGCAGATATAAAAAGGCGTCACCGTCAAAATAGGCTATGCTGGTTTGGGCGGTAAAGCCGTTCTGGATCATGTCCCAGCTATCCCAGCTACAGCTGTAGCAGTCGATGGTAATTGGCCCTTCATCCTTGCCAATTGTGACAAGGGCCGCGTTGGCGGCTGGGGCGAAGAGCGCACCAAAGGCGATGGCAAACGTGAAGGCTGGCATATTCATGGCTGACTCTCTTTACGGTGGTTGTTGAGAATGGAATTTGCCGGGCCGCCACGGGACGAAAAAACCCTGCACTGGCTATTCCAGTGCAGGGTAACGCCGCCGTGAACAAAGGGTCAACCTAGCCATGTGGTTGATATACGGCATGCCGCCTTTGGGCTGTTGTGGTTCAGGCCTGCAACGGGCGCACGTTCATGTCGCCTTCGCCACGCGACTTCATCGCCGCAACGGCCGCGATCGAGGCGGCGGCAGTGGTGAAATAGGGGATCTTGTCGTAAAGCGCCACGGTGCGAATTTCGCGGCTGTCGGAAATGGCCTGGCTACCATCGGTGGTGTTCAGCACCAGTTGCACATCGCCGTTTTTCAGCCGGTCAACGACGTTCGGGCGGCCCTCATAGACCTTGAGAACGCGCTCTGAGGCGACATCGTGGGTTTTCAGCCAGGCGGCGGTGCCTTCGGTGGCCAATAGCGAAAAGCCCATGTCGATCAGGGTGCGGGCGGCGGCGGCCAGATCGTCGGATTTGTCGGAATCCTTGATCGAGAGGAACACGCGACCCGTTTCGGGCAGGATCGTACCGGCACCTATTTGCGCTTTCAAAAAGGCGCGGGGGAAGTTGCGATCCCATCCCATCACCTCGCCGGTAGAGCGCATTTCAGGGCCCAACAGCGTGTCAACACCGGGGAAACGGGCAAAGGGAAGCACCGCCTCTTTCACGGAATACCAAGGGGTATTGGGGTCAGCGAGGGTCATCGGGTCTGCGAAGGGCAGGGGCGTTTCGGGGCCGACGCCTTCGGGGTAGGGGGCGCGGTGCGGGAAGTTTTCCATCGGCTCGCCCGCCATCAGACGCGCGGCGATCGAGGCGATGGCGCTGTCGGTCGCCTTGGCGACGAAAGGCACGGTGCGCGAGGCGCGGGGGTTGACCTCAAGCACATAGATCACGCCATCCTTGATGGCGAATTGCACGTTCATCAGACCAACCACGTTGAGGCCAAGGGCCATCAGAACGGTCTGGCGTTTCAGTTCGGCCACGGTCGCGGCGTCAAGCGTGTGGGGCGGCAAAGAGCAAGCGGAATCGCCGGAGTGGACGCCTGCTTCTTCGATATGCTCCATGATTCCAGCGACATGGACGGTTTTGCCATCTGACAGGGCGTCGACGTCAACCTCGATCGCGCCGGAAAGGTAGCTGTCAAGCAGCACTGGCGAACCGGCGGAGACATGCACCGCCTCGCGGATGTAGCGCTCTAGCTGGGCGTCTTCGCGTACAATCTCCATCGCGCGGCCGCCCAGAACGTAGGACGGGCGGATAACCAGCGGATAGCCAACACGGGCGGCGATGGCAAACGCCTCATCGCGGGTAGAGGCAAGACCGTTGACCGGCTGTTTCAACTCTAACCGGTTCAGAAGCTGTTGGAAACGTTCGCGATCTTCGGCAAGGTCGATGGCATCGGGGGTGGTGCCGAGAATTGGGATACCCTCTTCTTCCAGCGCGTTGGCCAGTTTCAGCGGGGTCTGGCCGCCGAACTGCACGATGACGCCGTGCAGGGTGCCGTTCTCCTGTTCAACGCGCAAAATTTCGAGCACCGATTCAAGGGTGAGCGGTTCAAAATAGAGCCGGTCCGAGGTGTCATAATCGGTCGAGACGGTTTCGGGGTTGCAGTTGATCATGATGGTTTCATAGCCAGCCTTGGTCAGCGCAAAACAGGCGTGGCAGCAGCAATAGTCAAACTCGATCCCCTGACCGATGCGGTTGGGGCCACCGCCCAGGATGACTACTTTCTTGCGGTCCGAGGGGCGGGCCTCGCATTCCACGTCGCCCATCGCGGGGGATTCGTAGGTGGAATACATATAGGGGGTCTGGGCCTCGAACTCGGCGGCACAGGTGTCGATGCGTTTGAATACGGCGGTGACGCCAAGGTTGCGGCGTGCGCGGCGGACCTGCGCCTCATTGCGGCCGGTCAGCATGGCCAGGCGCGCATCGGTGAAGCCCATCATTTTCAGCGCGCGCAGACCCTCGGCCGTGGGTGGCAGATCATTGGCGCGGATCTGCGCCTCTTGTTCGATAATTTCACGAATCCGGGCCAGAAACCACGGGTCATAGGCGGTTGCATGTTGGATTTCTGCATCTGTCAGGCCGTGGCGCATGGCCTGCGCGATCAGGCGCAGACGGTCGGGGGTCTGCTGGCTGATCGCCTTGATGACCGCGGATTTTTCGGGCGCGCCCGCAATCGCGATTTCGTCAAAGCCGGAAAGCCCCGTCTCCATGCTGGCCAGGGCCTTTTGCACGGATTCGTGGAAGGTGCGGCCGATGGCCATTGCCTCGCCCACGGATTTCATCGCGGTGGTCAGTTCCGGCTTGGAGCCTGCGAATTTTTCAAAGGCGAAGCGCGGAATTTTTGTGACGACATAGTCGATGGTCGGCTCAAAACTGGCGGGGGTGACTTTGGTAATGTCGTTGTCAAGCTCATCCAGCGTATAGCCGACGGCAAGTTTCGCGGCGATCTTGGCGATGGGGAAACCGGTCGCCTTGGACGCCAGCGCCGAAGAGCGCGACACACGGGGGTTCATTTCGATCACCACCATGCGGCCATCGGCGGGGTTGATCGCCCATTGCACGTTGGAGCCGCCGGTTTCGACGCCGATTTCGCGCAGCACGGCAATCGAGCCGTTGCGCATGATCTGATATTCCTTGTCGGTCAGCGTCAGCGCCGGGGCAACGGTGATCGAATCGCCGGTATGCACGCCCATCGGGTCGACGTTTTCAATGGCGCAGATGATGATGGCGTTGTCGGCCTTGTCGCGGACCACCTCCATCTCAAACTCTTTCCAACCCAGAAGCGATTCATCGACCAGAATCTGTGCCATCGGTGAGGCATCCAGCCCCGAGCGGCAGATGCGTTCGAAATCGTCGCGGTTATAGGCCACGCCGCCGCCGGTGCCGCCCAGGGTAAAGGCGGGGCGGATGATTGCGGGCAGGCCGACATATTCGATGGCGGCCATGGCCTCGGCGACGCCAGCGTTAATGTCATATTTACCGTTTGGCAATTTGGGCGCGGCGACGATGGTGGCCTTGGGGTTTTCGATGCCCAGCCGGTCCATCGCTTCGCGGAACAGCTTGCGGTCTTCGGCCATTTCAATGGCTTCACGTTTTGCGCCGATCATCTCGACGCCGAATTTTTCCAGCACGCCCATATCGGCCAGCGCGAGCGAGGTATTGAGGCCGGTCTGTCCGCCCATCGTAGGCAACAGCGCGTCGGGGCGCTCTTTCTCGATGATTTTGGCAACAACTTCGGGGGTGATCGGTTCGATATAGGTGGCGTCGGCCATTTCCGGGTCGGTCATGATCGTGGCCGGGTTGGAGTTGACCAGAATGACGCGGTAACCTTCTTCGCGCAGGGCCTTGCAGGCCTGAGCGCCAGAGTAGTCAAACTCGCACGCCTGACCGATGACGATGGGACCGGCTCCGATGATGAGAATGGATTTGATATCGGTTCTCTTCGGCATGGTCTTTCCCCTTTTCGGCGCGGCGGCAGCGCAAATCCACGGCGTTATAGTCAAGTGAGGCAGCGGCGCAAGGGGGGATGGGCGCTGGCCGGTCAGTCTTTACCCAGCGCGGTTGAAGGACATGCGCAAAGATATCCTTGATGCAGGACATTGCGGCGTGGGGGTCAATCAAGGGCCAGCCTGATTGAACCTTTCAATTGGGTGATGCCGTTCTTTTGCCAAGGGCGGGCGCAATACCCGGATCGCAGCGCACAAGCTGCGCGTTACGGGCCGCCCAGATAAAGGCGGCAATCATACCCATGATTGCGAGGCTACCCAGTAGCTGACCCGGTAAATGCGGCCAGCTTGTTCGTGAACCGAGCAAGAGTGTGGGGGTTGACAGGCCCGCGATAACTAAACCCGCGATCAGATACCCGCGCTGCGGAATTCGCACAGGCAGCAGGCCAACTGCGCAGATCGGCGCGATAAAGTGATAGCTCCACGCGAGCGGTGCCACAAATGTAAGCCCGGCCATCGCGGCGGGCCAGAGTGCGCGGCGGCTAAAAGAGTCGTTCTTCAACCTGCGAAAAGCAATGGCAAAGGCTGCAAGCGTGAAAAGAGTAGCTACCTTGTCAAGTAATTTCACCAACGCCGGCTTTGCGAGGAAACCAGCCCGTTGGTTCATCATCGGATGAAATCGCCAAACTCGGCATAAAGCTGAAATCAAAAGGCCACAGCATATGCCCAAGCGTTGTATCAAGCGTGGGGCTTAAAGGAGTAAGCATGATGGTGTCTGAAATGGAGTGAAGCAGGCCCAAGAAAGCAGCGTGGGGGGGCCAACCAGCCAGAGATACTGACAGCGATGCCAGAATCATACCGACGAGCAGGAAAGATGCCAGCGCCACCCGTTGCCCGGTTGGATCCAAAAGACCGCCAAAAGCGCAGGATATCCTTTCAGCGCAGCAGCAAGAGCCAAGGCTGCCCCCCCGAAGGCCGGATGCCCGTTTTCGCTGCGTTCTATTCCAAGCAGTGTCAGAAATCCAACCAGGATCTGAGGCTGGTTTTCATATAAGGCGACAACTCCACTATGGGTCAGCAGTAACCCGGCAAAGCCAACGCTGAAAAACGTGAGGCGTTGATGATCGGTGGCGCCTGGCAGGCACAAATGCCGCGCGATGAACAGGCCGCCTACCAGCGCTGCACCATTCAAAAAACGCATGAACAAGACGATTGCGTCGAAAGATATGTTTTCAGTTACCGGCGCAAGAAGCCACGCCCAAAGTGGCGGATAGATATAGGGATAGATATCCCCCTGATGACCTGCAGCGCGCAGGTGCGCCAACCATTCATCGGGTGGCCGCATGGTGAACAGGGGGCCTGGCGATGGATAAACCAGTTGCGGATTGCCAAGCGCCACTTCTTGCGCCGCCGTCCAAACCGCGCGTAAATCATTGCTGCCCGTCTGCCCAAAGCCAAAAGCGGCAATTGCTGCAAGGGCAACAAGAACCACGAACTTCGCCGCTGTAAGCCGCCGGTTGGAAACGACATTGGGTTGAGGGTTATGGTGTCGGCGCATAGGGCAGATCACAAGGCTACCATGTTGAAGTCATGGCGTGGGGGTATTGTGTGATTGGGGCGAGAATATGAAGACCCCGGGCAATTCGCTGTTTGCTTGACTTCTGTCCCCTTGCGCGGTTGAAGCGGGCTGTCGATTCAAGCCTTGGAAAGGGGAGCGTAATGCACGCCTATCGTAGCCATACCTGTGCGGATCTGTCGAAAGACAATGCGGGGGCCGAGGTGCGGCTTTCGGGTTGGGTGCATCGCGTGCGCGACCATGGCGGCGTCTTGTTCATCGACCTGCGCGACCACTACGGGATGACGCAGTTGATTTGCGATGGCGACAGCCCGGCGTTCAAGACGCTTGAGACGGTGCGGGCGGAATGGGTGATCCGGATTGACGGCACGGTCAAGCTGCGCGCGCCCGAATTGGTGAACGCCAAAATCCCCACCGGCGCGATCGAGGTTTATGTGCGCACGGTCGAGGTGCTGGGCGCGTCCGAGGAACTGCCTTTGCCGGTCTTTGGCGAGCAGGACTACCCCGAGGAGACGCGGCTGACCTACCGCTTTTTGGACCTGCGCCGCGAGGGGCTGCACAACAATATGATGCTGCGCTCAAACGTGGTGCGGTCGTTGCGCAACCGGATGTGGGACCAGGGGTTTACCGAGTTTCAGACGCCGATCATCACCGCCTCAAGCCCGGAAGGGGCGCGCGACTTTCTGGTGCCAAGCCGGTTGCATCCGGGCAAGTTCTACGCGCTGCCGCAGGCGCCGCAGCAGTTCAAGCAGCTGATCATGGTGGCGGGGTTCGACCGTTATTTCCAGATTGCGCCGTGTTTCCGCGATGAGGACCCGCGCGCCGACCGCAGCCCGACGGACTTTTACCAGCTTGACCTTGAGATGAGTTTTGTCACGCAAGAAGACGTGTTCAACGCGATTCAGCCGGTGATTCAGGGGGTTTTTGAGGAATTCGGCGGCGGAAAAACGGTCTACCCCGATTGGGAACGTATTTCCTTTGCCGAGTCCGCGCTGTGGTATGGCTCTGACAAGCCCGATCTGCGCAACCCGATCAAGATGCAGGTGGTGTCAGAGCATTTCAAAGGCTCGGGTTTTGCGATCTTTGCGAAATTGCTGGAAAATGAAGGCACCGAAGTGCGGGCGATTCCCGCACCCAAGGGCGGGTCGCGCAAGTTCTGCGACCGGATGAATGCCTTTGCGCAGGCGCAGGGGCTGCCGGGGATGGGGTATATTTTCTGGCGCAAGGCCGAGGATGGCACGATGGAAGCCGCCGGCCCCCTGGCCAAGAACATCGGGCCGGAACGGACCGAGGCGATCCGCGTGCAACTGGATCTGGGCGAAGGCGATGCCGCGTTCTTCCTGGGCGGCAAGCCCGAGGCGTTTGAGGCGGTGGCCGGGCGTGCGCGTAACGAGATTGGCCGCGAACTGGGCCTGACCGAAGAAAACTGTTTCAAATTTGCCTGGATCGTTGATTTTCCGCTGTATGAAAAGGACGATGAGGGCAAGATCGACTTCAGCCACAACCCATTCTCGATGCCGCAGGGGGGGATGGAGGCGCTGTTGGGCGACCCGCTCAAGGTCTTGGGCTATCAGTATGACCTGTCGTGCAACGGGTATGAACTGATTTCGGGGGCCATTCGAAACCACAAACCCGAGATCATGTTCAAGGCGTTTGAGCTGGCGGGCTATCCGGCGTCCGAGGTGGAAAAGCGCTTTGGCGGCATGGTCAAGGCGTTCAAATACGGCGCGCCGCCGCACGGAGGCTGTGCCGCCGGGATCGACCGGATCGTGATGTTGCTGGCTGATGAGCAAAACATCCGCGAGGTGATCATGTTCCCGATGAACCAACGCGCCGAAGATCTGATGATGGGCGCGCCGTCCGAACCGCTGAACGAGCAGATGCGCGAGTTGCGACTGCGTGTGGTGCCGAAGGACTAGGCCAAGGCTATATGTTGTGGGGGGGGCGTGGGGAAACCTGTGCGCCCTTTTCTTTTGGGCATGTTTCCCGCTGGCCGGGGATCAGGAGCTGAGAACCTTGACCGCGGTTACGGCAAGCGAAAAGGTCAGCGACAGCGCGCCAAGGCTGAACACCGCCCAATGCGTGGCGCGGGTCAGGCGCTCGTTTTCGATAATGGCGATAAGGCGGTGTTTCATCTTGGTCCTCATGCTGTGGCAGCAGTAGCCTTAACATCGGGTTCAATTGCGGCGGGATTGGGGAAGGTTTGGTGCGGATTTCGGGCGTTTTCATCGGCGTGGTTTTGGTGCTTAATCCAGCGTCAAGAAGGAGTGCGATATGGTTGAAAAGCAGTTTGGATTTCCGGTTCCCGGATTTGTCACCCCCCCGACACCCGATCAGCTAGTGATGACCGGGCGGTATGCGCAGCTTGAACGGTTGGATCCGGACCACCATGCCGATGTGCTTTTTCGGGCCAACGCGGGGGATGCGTCGGTCTGGGATTATTTGCCCTATGGGCCGTTCGCGTCGGAGGCGGGGTATATCCGTTGGCTGCGTGACATGGCGGCGCTGAGCGATCCCTTTTTTTATGCGGTGCGTGACCTTGAAACCGGACAGGTGGGTGGGGTGATGTCCTATCTGCGGATCACGCCGGACATGGGCGCGATCGAGTTGGGGCATATCAACCTGTCGCCACAGATACAGCGCACGCGGGCCGCGACCGAGGCGATGATCCTGATGATCAGCTGGGCGTTTGGCGTGGGGTATCGCCGTTTTGAGTGGAAGTGTGATTCGCTGAATGTGCCCTCCCGCCGGGCCGGGCAGCGGCTGGGGCTAAGCTATGAGGGTGTTTTTCGTCAGGCCGCCGTGATCAAGGGGCGAAACCGCGACACCGCCTGGTTTGCGGCAACGGATGCCGATTGGCCCGCGCTGAAAGTGGCCTATGAGGCGTGGCTGTCACCCGCAAATTTCGATACCAACGGGCGCCAGATCGAAGGGCTTGGCGATCTGACACGTTTGGTGCGTGTCAGTGCCGACCCGACGTTGGGCGATTCCTAGCCATTCGCCCGGGTCGTCGACCTAGAATCTGGCCCCGGCGGCCAGCCGCGATTTCACCAGCCCGGACAGGTGACGCAGGTTTGGCGCGGTTTCCGTGCCGCTTAGGCGAACCCGGGCCAGTGCTGTGGCCGCATCCTCCAGGGGTTGATCACCGGCGCTGCGGGCCACGCCAGAGATGAACTGCGCGATATAGTCCAGCGCTGCGTGGCTGGGTGCATCGTCGATGACCCCGGCGATATGGCTGAGGTCATCGCGCAGCGCCAGCGGATCTGGCGTGATCCGGTCATCGTCCACCGCTTGAAGCCCGGGCTGCCGGGTGCCCAGCGGTAGGGCAGACAGGATCGTGTTTTGAAAAACAGCGATGCTTTCCAGTGGCTTGGCCAGAAAGGCATCGGCCCCGGCCGCCATTGCCAACGCCTCACCACCCGGATCGCTAGAGATGCCGATGATGACTGGCGCGGGGAAAGCCATCGCACGCACCTCAGCCACCAGATCGGCGCCGGAACCATCGGGCAGGCCCATGTCGATGATTACCGCGCCGGGCCGATAGGTTTGCAAATGCCGATGCGCCGAACGCAGGCAATCGGCCCGCCTGATCCGGGCACCGGACCGCAGGCACAAAAGCCGCATCGCTTCGGATGCGAAGCGGCTATCTTCGACGACAAGCACGGTCAGGCCCAAAAGGGGGCGTGTCGCCGTGGCGGGTTGGGGTGGGAAAAAGTTGGTCAGATCGTCGGCCATGGCACCTCTCCTGAGTCGTTGTCCTGCCAGTTAAGCGCAACAATGGCTAATGATAGGTAAACGCCGCTTGCCAGCTGCCCCGCCCCCCCGCTAAACCCGGGGCGATACTAACCGGAGGCCGCCATGATCGGACGTTTGAACCATGTTGCCATCGCTGTGCCCGATCTGGAGGCAGCAACCGCGCAATACCGCGACACGCTGGGCGCGACGGTGAACCCGCCGCAGGACGAGCCCGACCATGGCGTGACCGTGGTCTTTATTGAACTGCCCAACACCAAGATCGAGTTGCTTTATCCCCTGGGCGACAATTCCCCGATCACGGGCTTTTTGGAAAAGAACCCGGCCGGCGGCATCCATCATATCTGCTATGAGGTCGAGGATATTCTGGCGGCGCGCGACCGGCTGAAGGCTGCGGGCGCGCGGGTTCTGGGCACCGGAGAGCCAAAGATCGGCGCTCATGGCAAGCCGGTTTTGTTCTTACATCCCAAGGACTTCAACGGTTGTCTGGTGGAATTGGAGCAGGTCTGATGAATCTGACCGGGGCGATCGTTCTGTTCGTGACAATCTGGTTCATGGTGTTTTTCATCGTGCTGCCGATCCGCTTTCAAAGTCAGGATGAGGCGGGCGAGGTGGTGCCCGGCACGCCGCGCTCAGCGCCGGCAGAGGCAAATGTTGGTAAAAAGGCCAAGATCACCAGCGCCATCGCGGTGGTGCTTTGGGGGCTTGCCGTCTGGGTCATCATGTCGGGCATGGTGACGATGGCTGATCTTGACTGGTTCAACCGCATGGGGCGGTAAGGCCCGTTTTGACCTAGCCACGAAGCCGGTGGAAAAAATGGGTGAAGGTCGCCGCCCCCAACACCGGCACCACCAGGTTGACCACGGGAATTGACAGCGGCACCGCCATCAGCACGCCCGCCGCGAAAACCCGGCCCCGGTTGGCGCGGTAAAGGGTGCGGGCGGCGGGGCGGTCCAGGCGACGCTGCGCGACCATCTGGAAATATTCGCGCCCCAGCAGATAGCCATTGACCGCCCAGAACAGCAGCGGCGCAGCGGGACCGATGAACAGATAGACCAGCAGCGCGGCGATATTGACCGCAAGAATAAGCACCAGAAAATTGAGGCTGTCTTGCAGGCTTTGGCCAAACGGGATGTCACGGGCCGGGGGCAAATGGGGGTAGTGGCGCGCCTCGACCGTGTTGGCGACGGTATCCAGAAACAGGCCGGTAAAGGCCGAGGCCACCGGGATCATCAGAAAGAAGCTGAGCACCAGCATCAGCGCCAGCGACCCCCAGGACATCAGATCCTTGACCCAAGTTACCTCTCCGATCCAGGGCAGGGCCAGCGTGTCGGGGGTAAGCCAGTCGATGACATGCACCGCCCCCGCGTAGAACCCGACCAGCAGCGCCAGCGAAAGGCCGATGCCAAGGGCCAGGATTTTCAGCGCGCTGGCGCGCAAAAGGTCACCCAGTGCGGTCAAAAAGCTGCCAAGGATCATGCGTCAATCCAGGTTGTGATCGCCTCAAGATCTGGGCGGGGGCGTTCGGGCGGGGTGATGGTTTCCGTGCCGATATGGATCAGCCCAGCTACCCTTTCGCCCGGAAGAAGGCCAAGCCCTTCGGCGCAAAATTGGGGGTCTTGCGATAGCCAGCCGGTCAGCCAGTTCGCCCCGAACCCCGCCGCGAGGGTCGCGTTCAAAAGGGACAGGCACACCGCCCCCGTCGACAGCAATTGTTCGAAATGTGGAATTTTATCGGTTGGGCGGGGCACGTTTACGACGGCCACAGCCAGATGACTGTCAGAATACTGCGATACGGCCTTGGCCAGTTTTTCGTCGCGCAGGCCCCCTTCGGCGCCGCGTGTGCGCGCCAGCGTGCCCAGCCGTTCCAGTGCGGGGCGGGTCAGCACGATAAAGCGCCACGGCTCCAGCTTTCCATGGTCGGGGGTGCGGGCGGCGGCGGTCAGGATCTGGGTCAGTTTGGCGCGGTCAGGCACCGGCAGCGCCAGCGTGCGGGCCGGGCGGGAACGACGGGTCAGCAAAAACTCCAGCACGGCGGGATTGGGCAAGGCGGGATTGACGGCGGCGGTGTCGGGATTGACGGGTTTGGGGGCTGACATCGGGGGCGGTTCCTTTCAAAGGCGGATCTGTGGGTGACGGGTGGGCCGCAGGGGCCTGACGTCAATAGAAATACTGGGCGAGGCGCGTGATATGGGCCGAGACATGCGCCTGCCATTCCGGCCCCGGTTGGCGCAGCGCAAGGGTGGCGGCAAGCGGATCCGGGGCGGTTATTGCGCTGGCTGACAGCGTTTCCAGCACGGCATGGGCGCAAAATGGTACATGAACCTCGCTATAGCCGCCCTCATGGGTCAGCATCAATTTGCCGTCGCACAGCGTATCGGCGGAAGTCATCATCATTGCGGTCATCGCGCGGAAGGTGTCGGCGGTGGCCAGCATCCGGCCCAGCGGGTCCACCGCCGAGGCGTCATAACCGCTGGCGACGATGATCACCTCGGGGTGAAAGCGGGTCAGGGCGGGTAGCACAAGGCGCTCCATCGCCTCAAGATAGCTGGCGTGGCCGGTGCCGGGCGGGAGCGGGATGTTGAGGTTGGCGCCATGGCCCGCGCCGTTGCCCCGAGCCTCGGCGGCGCCGGTGTCCATCGGGTAGTTGCGGTCCTGATGGAGCGAGATTGTCAGCACATCCGGGTCAGCCAGAAAGACCGCCTCGGTGCCGTTGCCGTGATGCACGTCCCAATCGACCACGGCGATGCGCTGCGCCAGGCCCGCAGCCTGCACGGCGCGGACCGCGATGGCGATATTGTTCAACAGGCAAAACCCGTTCGGAAAATCCGGCAGGCAGTGGTGGCCCGGTGGGCGCGACAGCGCATAGGCGTTGCGCGCGGCCCCGCTCAGCACCGCTATCAGCGCGGCTTTGGCTAGACCGGCGGACAGGGCGGCAATCTCATACCCGCCCGGCCCGAAGGGGGTGCGCAGCCCCAATTCGCCGCCGCCTGCGTCCGACGCCGCCTTGAACGCATCAAGGTAGCGCGCCGGGTGGACGCGCAACAGGTCTTGGCGACTGGCGGCGGGGGCGGAGCCTGCATCAATCAGCGCCATCAGGCCGGTAACGCGAAGCAGGTTGACCAGGCGGCGCTTGGTTTCGGGGCTTTCGGGCAGGCCGCCGCCGGGCTGCACCAATCCGCCCACCGGCAGGGTAAAGGAATAGTTGCCGCCGCCATGCCACAGGCAGCGTTCGTCGTGAAAAAAGGCGGTCTGCATTGCGGGCTCCATCGCTCTGGCCGCCAGAGTAGCGGCGCGTTAGAATGAGGGCCAGAGCCGTTACACCAAAGGATCGTGATGATCGACCTGACCCATCTGGCCCACCCCGGTGCGGAAATCGCGGTGCGGGTAACGCCAAAGGCGTCGCGCAATGCGGTGCTGGCTGGGGAAGAGGGCCTGCGCGTCTATGTCACCGTCGTGCCCGAGGATGGCAAGGCCAACGCGGCGGTGGTCAAGCTGCTGGCCAAGGCGCTGGGAGTGGCAAAAACGCGGCTGGTGCTGATCCGGGGGGCTACATCGCGCGACAAGGTGTTCCGGCTGGAGTGAGGCCGGTTCCTGTTGACGGGGATATTTTCCAGAGATCGCCGCTTTAGGGGGTTTTGCGGGGGCTGAGGCGGTAGACGCCTTCGGGCAGATCAAGCGCTGCTGCCAGTTCGCGCAACTGCGCGTGGGAAAAGGTGACGTTCATCACCGTATCGGTCTGGGGTTCCAACTGGGCCACGGTAACGCAATCTTCGAATACCTCGATGGTTACATCTTCTTGCAGGTAATCCTTCGGATCGTCACCCTCATCGACGAGGGTGATCACGGTGGCGTCAAATTCGTGCTCGATGGTAAACATGGGGGCAGCGTAGCGCGTCTGCTGGCGCGCGAAAAGCGTAAAACATTGGCGTGAGCAGGAAGGCACGGGCTTTTCGGGCGGCGGGTGAGGCGATATGATCGCGCGATTGCCCGGTAGGAGCCTGCGATGTCGTCCAGCTATCTGCGTCTTGCGTTATTGTTGCCGCTGATTGCGGCGCTGGCGGCTTGCGGGATGCCGCAAGGGCAGGCGATGCCCGCACCATTGCCGCAAGTGGAGGCAGTGGCGGATGGCCCCGCGCTGTCGCCAGATGCTGCGGTGCAGAATTTCATCGCGGTCGCGCGCCGGATGGAGCCGCAGATCGAGGCCGAGTGCCGTGCCCGTGCGCCGCAGCAAAATTGCGATTATCAGATCATGGTTGATGATCGGCCCGGTCAGGCGCCAAATGCGTTTCAGACGTTGGACAAGGCCGGGCGGCCCATTGTCGCCTTCAACCTTGCACTGATTGCCGAGGCGCGCAACGCGGATGAGTTGGCCTTTGTGATGGGCCATGAGGCGGCGCACCATATTGCCGCGCATATTCCGCGCCAGCAGCAAAACGCGATGGCGGGCGCGATGATTCTGGGCGCGCTGGCGGCAGCGGGGGGCGGTGATCCGCAGGCGGTGCGCTCCGCCCAGGATATCGGGGCGACGGTAGGCGCGCGCAGCCGCGCCAAGGATTATGAGTTGGAGGCCGACCGTTTGGGCACGATTTTGACGTGGGACGCGGGGTATGATCCGGTGCGCGGGGCACAGTTCTTCAGCCGGATCCCGGACCCCGGCAAGACCTTTCTCGGCACCCATCCGGCCAATGGGCTGCGCATTGATGTGGTGCGCCAGACCACGGCAGAGCTGCGCGCAGGCAGAATTTAAGGGCGACAATCGCCAGACTTGCCGCGCCGCCCTGACTGAGACAAACTTGCCCTTCGCAGACAGGGGGGCGGCATGGCATCCAAGTGGCAGTGGCGATGGCAGCGCGTGTCGCGTCAGATCTGGGTTCCGGTCACGGCTTACGGTGTGCTGGGTATTGGCACGGCGCTGGGCGCGGTGTTGCTGAAACCGTTCATTCCGGTCGGGCTTTCAACCAAGATTGGCGCGAATGCCGTAGAAAGCCTGCTGAATATTCTGGCGACATCAATGCTGACGGTCACGACATTTTCGCTGTCGATCATGCTGGCGGCATTTGCGCAGGCCTCAAACGAGGCAACACCGCGCGCGACCTTTTTGCTTAAGGCCGATGTAACGACGCAGCGCGTGCTGGCCACGTTCATCGGGGCGTTCATCTATGCGTTGGTCGGGATCATTGCCCTGAAAACCGGGATTTATGGTGAAAACGGGCGGCTGGTGCTGTTTTTGGCGACGGTTCTTGTTCTGGCGCTGATCGTCGCCAATCTGCTGCGCTGGATCGCGCATCTGACTGAGTTCGGGCGGTTAAGCGATACGATCGGCCGGGTCGAGACCGCGGCGCGCAATGCGCTGGAAACGCGGCTGGCACACCCCTATTTGGGCGCACACGCGCAAACCTCGCCGCCGCCCCCAACCGCAGCGCCGATTCTGGCGGTCGAAACAGGCTATGTGCAAAACATTGATCTTGCGGCGATTTCGGCGCTGGCCGAGGCGCAGGATGCCCGGCTGTGGCTGCATGCCTTGCCCGGGGCCTTTGTGCATCCAGCCTATGTGCTGGCACATCTGGAGCCGATGCCCGACGATTCCGGCGCCGCTGATGCCGTGCGCCAACATCTGCGCAACGCGTTCTCGGTGGCCGAAAGCCGAACCTTTGACCAGGATCCGCGCTTTGGTGTGATGGCCATGACCGAGGTCGCATCGCGCGCGCTGTCGCCTGCGGTGAACGATCCGGGCACCGGGATTGATGTTCTGGGGCGGCTGGTGCGGGTACTGTCCATCTGGAATGAGCGCCCGGAAACCGAACTGATTCACCCGCGCCTTTGGGTGCCGCCGCTAAGGGTTGAGGATCTGGTGACCGATGCGTTCAATCCGATTGCCCGCGATGGCGCGGGGCTGATCGAAGTGCAGGTGCGGCTGCAAAAAGCCTTGCTGGCACTGGCTGAGATTGCGCCCGAGGTCTTTGGCCAGGCTGTTGCGGGGCAATCGGCGCGGGCATTGGTGATGGCCGAAAATGTGCTGACGCTTGCCGAAGACAAGGCCCGGCTGCGCGATCTGTCGGCCCGCGTGGCGCAGGCGGCCGCTGCGGGGCTGGGGGTGCTGCCCGGCGGTCGCGCTTGATCCAAATCATGGCGGGGCAGGCGTTCGTGCCCGATTCTGGGGATAGGGGCAACTACTGGATGACGCTGATGCTTAACGCTGGAACGCCGCACCATCCGGCCGCAATCCTGGCTGATCTAGCGTCAGATGAAAGGAAAAATCATGGGAGTTCAGGGTAATGTTGATCTTCACTTTTGGATCACCCGCGGTATGGCCCGACAGATGGGCGTCAACCTGACCGAGGCGATTTATGACGGGCTGTTGACGCAGGCCGATCTTGCCGAAATGGTCGCCCGGTGCCGGACCTGTAGCGGCACGCAGGGGTGCCTCGCGTTTTTGTCGGGTAGCCCGGGCGCGGTGGGCGCTGCGCCGGACTGGTGCCTTCACGCGGGGGTCTTGTCGGAATTGCGTCTGTTGACCTGAACCGGCTACGACCTTTGCAGCGGTGACAAGGCGTGCGGTCTTGCCGCGCGAAAGGGCACGGGCTATCCCTGCGGGATGAAGATTATCACAAACGCGCTAAGCGATCGAGGCTCCCGCTATGCGGTTTCTGGCGGTCCGGTGGCGGGGCGCGCGGGGGCGCTTGCGTTCATTGCTGAACTGAAACGCCAGAAACGCTTTGCCAAGGCCACACACAATAGTTGGGCCTTATGGGTCAGCGCGCCGGATGCGGCGCCCGATCCGGTGAAATCCGATGATGGCGAGGCCGGGGCCGGCGCGATCATCCTGCGCCTGCTGGAGGCCGAGGGGCTATGCGACCATATCGTTGTGGTGACGCGCTGGTATGGTGGGGTCAAGCTGGGCGGTGACCGGTTTCGCCATGTGCAACAGGCCGTGCGGCTTTATCTGGATAGCTTGGCGGCAGAAGGGATGGCGGGGTGAAACTGCGCGACAAAGGGGTAGGGACCCGGCGGCTGCTATCCGAGATGCAGCGCTTGCAAAATACGCTGCGCTGGTCGTGTCAGGGGTGGGGCGCTGCCTGGGCGTCGGAAAAGTCGCTGCGGCAATGGAGCGGCGCGCAGCTTGTGTCGGTGATACTGACCTTTTTGTTGCCAATCAGCGCGGATGCACGGGGCATGATCATTGCGCTGGGGTTTTTGCTGCTGGCGGCTGAGTTGGTAAACACCGCATTGGAAGAGGTGGTGGATTTGGTCTGCCCTGATCAAGACCCCCGCGCCAAAAAGGCAAAGGACTGCGCCAGTGCAGCGGTCATGCTGACGGCGATTGCCGCAGGGACCGCATGGCTGGTGGCGCTGATCGGCTAGGGTGTGATGATCGCAAAAGACGCCTTATCGACCCTGTCGAAGGGATCAGTGGCAAGGCTGGGCGGTGATCATTTTACAAAAGGAAACCTCACAAGAAATTCCGCTGTGAACATGGCTCAATATATTTGAAATTTCGTGAATTTCTTGTAAATTACAAAGCGGAGGTCTTATGACGCGCGCATCCCTGGCCGGTACCCGAATTCGTGAACGACGCACGGCGTTGGGGCTGAAACAGGCCGATCTTGCGCGCGGGGTCGGTATTTCACCCGCTTATCTCAACCTGATCGAACACAACCGCCGACGCGTGAATGATACCTTGCTGGAGGCGTTGGCAGGTGCGTTGACGGTTGATCCGCTTGCGCTGTCCGAAGGGGCCGAAGGCGCGTTGTTTGATGGGCTGCGTGAGGCAGTAGCAGGGGCCAACCTTGCCGATACCCCGCCCGAGGTGGAGCGGATTGAGGAATTTGTGGGCCGGTTTCCCGGCTGGGCGGCGTTGCTGGCCGGTTGTCAGGCGCGCGTGGGGCAGTTGGAACGCGTGCTTGAGGGGTATTCCGAGCGGATGGCCCAAGACCCGTTTTTGGCCGCAACCCTGCACGAGGTGCTGTCAGCCGTGACCAGCCTGCGCTCAACCGCGGCGATCCTGGTCGAACCCGAGGAGATTGCGCCCGAATGGCGCAATCGCTTCTATCTGACGATCCACGAAGAAAGCCTGCGCCTGTCTGATACCGCCGAGGCGTTGGTAGGATATCTCGATACGTTGGATGAGGCTGAAACGGGCCTTTCCTCGCCACAAGAAGAGGTTGAGGCGTGGTTGGAGCGGCAGGATTTCCATCTGGCGGAGCTAGAACGCACACATGCGCCCCCGCCCGAGGCAATAATGGCGGGGTCGGCGGAATTGGCCTCGGGGGCGGCGCGAAAACTGGCGTTGGCCCATATGGCGCAGGCGCGGGCAGATGCGGTGGCGCTGCCGTTGGATGTGCTGCGCCGTGCCGTGGCCGAACAGGGGCTGGACCCGGCCCGGTTGGCCATGGGGCTGGGTGTGCCGATGGCGACGGTGTTTCGCCGGCTGGCCACGTTGCCGCCCGAGGTTGTGGGCACGCCAATCGGGCTGTTGATCTGTGACGGTTCGGGCACGTTGACCTTTCGCAAACCCGCCCCCGGTTTTACCCTGCCGCGGTTTGGGGCGGCGTGCCCGCTTTGGCCGCTTTACGAGGCGCTGGGCCGTCCGATGCAGCCGATACGCGCGGTGCTGGAATTGGCGGGGCGGGTGCCGCAACGCTTTTTGACCTATGCGTTTTGCCAGCCGCGTCAGCCTCCGGGCTTTGACGGGCCGCAACTGATGGAGGCGATGATGCTGATCCTGCCGGCCCCACCGCGCAGCGCCGAAGGCGACCGCCTGGTCGGATCAAGCTGCCGGATCTGCCCACGCGGCAGTTGCCCGGGGCGGCGCGAACCCTCGATTCTGGCGGAAATCTAGGGCGGGGCGGGCGAAGGGCGTTTGACAGTTTCGTGATCGCCCGCAATAGTCGGGCTGTAGGGCGGGGTCAGTAACGGTGCGGGTCGGGCTGCGCGGCCTGATCACCATTCTTCAGCGGTAAGGAAAGAGCGCGCGATATGGCACAACAGCATGTCCTTTTGATTGAGGATGAGCCCCATATAGCCGAGGCCATACGGTTCATTTTGACCCGCGCCGGTTGGCGGGTAAGCCTGCATGCGGACGGCTCGGATGCCGTGGCGCGGATTCGCGCCGAAAAGCCTGATGTTCTGATCCTGGACCTGATGTTGCCCGGCCGTTCGGGGTTTGAAATCCTGACCGATCTGCGGGCTGATACCGTGTTGGCGGATCTGCCGGTTTTGATGCTGACAGCACGCGGACAGGGGCGCGACCGCGACGCCGCAGAGCGGGCCGGTGCAAGTGATTTTCTGGCCAAGCCGTTTGCAAACGCGGATGTGCTTGCCGCCGTGCGTCGGCTTGCCGGCGAGGAGGCGTGATGCCCCAAAATGCCCAACCGTTGTTCTTGGCGCGCCGGTCCTACCGCAGGCGCCGGATAATGGACGCCGCCAAGATGCTGCCGGTGCTGGGGGTGGTGCTGATCATGATCCCTGCATTATGGCTTCCTGCGGAAACGGTGGCGCCCGATACCGGACGCGGCACGGTTTATCTGTTCATCGTCTGGTTCTTTCTGGTCTGTGCGGCCTTTGGTCTGTCGTGGGGCCTGGGCCCTGTCATTGACGCCGAAGAAAAAGCCGAGGGGGATATCTAGGCAATGCCGTTCAATGTGTTGGTTGCGGTATGTCTGGTCTATGTGATCTTACTGTTCGGAGTGGCCTTTCTGGCCGAGCGACGCGCCCAGCGGGGCCGTTTCAGCGGGCTGCACAGCCCCTTGGTCTATACGCTGTCGCTAAGTATCTATTGCACCGCCTGGACGTTTTATGGCGCCGTTGGCTATGCGGCGCGCTCGGGGCTGGAATTTGCCACGATCTATCTGGGGCCAACGCTGGTTTTTGTCGGCTGGTGGTGGATCTTGCGCAAACTGGTGCGGATCGGCCGGGCGCAGCGCGTGACCTCGATTGCCGATCTGATTTCCAGCCGATACGGCAAATCAAACCTTTTGGGGGTGATTGTCACGCTGATGGCGGTGGCGGCCTCGACACCCTATATCGCGCTGCAACTTCAATCCGTTACGCTTAGCTTTGGGGTCTTTGCCTCTGATGCCTCCGAGGGGTGGGAATTGCCCGGCCAAGGCACCACGGCGCTATGGATTGCGGCGGGGCTTGCGCTGTTCACCATTCTTTTCGGCACCCGCAACCTGGATGCGAACGAGCGTCACCACGGCGTGGTGATGGCCATCGCGCTTGAGGCGGTAATGAAACTGGTGGCGCTTTTGGCGGTGGGCATCTTTGTGGTCTGGGGCCTGGCTGATGGCGTAGGCGATGTGCTGGCGCGGATCGACAAATCCCCGATTGCCGATTGGCCACTTAATCCGGCGCGCTGGGCGGGGCTGACCTTTGTATCGGCGGCGGCAATTTTGACGCTGCCACGCATGTTTCAGGTGCTGGTGGTCGAGAACGCCGACGAACGCCATCTGGCAACCGCAAGCTGGGCGTTTCCGCTGTATCTGATGCTGATGAGCCTGTTTGTGGTGCCAATTGCCGTGGTCGGGTTAGAGTTGATGCCCGAGGGCACAAACCCCGACCTTTTCGTGCTGACCCTGCCGTTGACGGAAGGCGCGGGCAAACTGGCGCTGCTGGCGTTCCTGGGCGGTTTTTCCAGTGCGACATCAATGGTGATCGTGGCGGCGATTGCGCTGTCGACGATGGTGTCCAACCATATCGTCACCCCCCTGTGGCTGACGCTGCGGCACAGAACGGCACGCGAACCCGGCGACGTTCGCGGGCTTGTGCTGATGTCGCGGCGGATATCAATCGGCGTCGTTCTGGCGATGGGATATGGCTATTATCACCTGTCAGGGGGGTCGACGGCGCTGGCCTCGATCGGGTTGATCGCCTTTGTGGGGGCTGCGCAGGTACTGCCCGCGATGTTGGGCGGTATTTACTGGCGGGGCGCGACACATGTCGGGGCGGCGGCGGGGCTGCTGACCGGCTTTGTGATCTGGCTTTATACGCTGCTGTTGCCGTCCTTTGGCGCCGGAGAGCTGATTTCGCCGCATGTCATGGTCAATGGCCCCTTCGGGATTGGCTGGCTACGGCCGCATGCGCTGCTGGGAATTTCGGGGTTGGACCCGCTTTTGCATTCGATGTTCTGGTCGTTGTCGTTGAACACGTTGGTCTTTGCGGTGTTGTCATTGGTCAGTTTTCCGGGCCCGATGGAGCGACTTCAGGGCGTGGCCTTTGTCAATGTTTTCAATCAGGCACGCGCCGCGCGAGGATGGTCACGCGGCAATGCCGAGGCCGAAGACCTGTTGTCGATGTCGCAGCGGATATTAGGCACCGAAGAGGCGCAACGCTTTTTTCAAGCACAGGCGGCGGGCCAAGGGAAGGCAGGGTATCTGCCGGATACGACACCGGATTTTATCGTTCGTTTGGAACGCCAGCTGGCGGGATCGGTGGGGGCTGCGACTGCGCATGCAATGATTGCACAGCTTTCAGGTTCGGCCAGCGTCTCGGTGCAGGATCTGATTGCCGTGGCCGGTGAGGCCGCCGAGATCAAGGAATATTCCGCCCAACTTGAGGCTAAATCCGAAGAGCTGGCCCGAACCGCCCGCGCGCTGAGTGCGGCGAATGACAAGCTGACAGAGCTGAGCGTGCAAAAAGACGCGTTCCTGGGGCAGATCTCGCACGAATTGCGCACGCCGATGACCTCAATCCGCGCATTTTCCGAGATTTTGATGGAGCCGGATCTGTCCGAAGCGATGCGTGCGCAATACGCCGAAATCATCCACGAAGAGGCCCGCCGCCTGACCCGTTTGCTGGATGATCTGCTGGATCTGAGTGTGCTGGAAAACCGCAAGGTGCAGTTGAATATCGGTGTGGCGAACCTGCATGATCTGATCAACAAGGCCGTATCTGCCGCCTCAAGCACGCGCCCGGAACGTGACTTTACCGTTCAGCGTGACCTGCCAAGCGAACACATGCCGGTGTTTACCGATACGGACCGGTTGGTGCAGGTGTTCATCAACCTGATCTCGAACGCGCGTAAATATTGCGATGCCGAACGCGGGGTCTTGCGGGTCGAGGTGAAACGGCGCGGGCAAAAACTACAGGTGGATTTTATCGACAACGGCTCAGGAATACCGAAAAAGGCGCAGGGGTTGATCTTTGAAAAATTCTCGCGCCTGACCGATACCAGCCGGGCCGGAGGGGCCGGGCTGGGGTTGGCCATCTGCCGCGAGATCATGGCAAATCTGGGCGGCGACATCGACTATCTGCCCGGTCAGGGCGGTGCCGCGTTTCGGGTGACGCTACCTTTGCGGCGCAAAGACGAGTAAACCCCAAAAGGGTATGTTCAGCCGATGGGTCGATGCCCGCCCAAACCCCTGCGTGAGCAAGGTTTAAACCATCATCTCGCAACTCATCAGCCGTTTTTATAATCTGCGCTGTCGATGTTCAGCGTTGAAACGAAAACCCCCTCGCCTTGTGTGTGCGAGAGGGTTTGAACGGGTATTTACAGCGCAAAGCGGGGCCTGGTCTATCCCTATGCAGGTTGCCAGCCACCTTTGGTGCGCACCGGTCCGGTTGTTGGAAGGTAGCGTTCGTAGCCCAGATCTGCGGTTGCAATCTCGGTTTCGCGGCCTGAAATCATATCGCTCAACACGCGGCCCGATCCTGCGCCCATGGTCCAGCCCAACGTGCCGTGACCTGTGTTGAGCCATAGGTTGTCAGCCCCCGCGCGCCCGATGATCGGGGTGCCGTCTGGCGTCATCGGCCGCAAGCCGCACCAGAATTCCGAACGCGACAAATCAGCCCCGCCCGCGAACAGATCCCCCACCGAATGGTGCAAGGCATTTTGCCGCTTGGCGTGAAGACGCTTGTCGAAACCAGCCAGTTCCGCCATGCCACCGGCGCGCAGGCGCCCACCCAGACGGGTGATCGCGATTTTGTAGGTTTCGTCCATCACCGTGGATTGCGGTGCGTGGGTCGCATCCGTGATCGGCGCGGTGATCGAGTATCCTTTGACCGGATAGATCGGCAGGCGCAGCCCCAGGGGCCGAACCAAGGCTGGTGAATAGCTGCCAAGTGCCACGACAAAGGCGTCGCCGGTGATCATCCCTTCTGAGGTGCTTACCGCCTCAATATGCCGACCATTCGTTACCAAACTACGAATTTCGACCCCGGTGCGGAAGGTGACGCCCTTGGCGCGTGCCATATCAGCCAGCGAGTTCGTAAAGCGGAAACAGTCGCCTGTTTCGTCTCCGGGTAGGCGCAGCCCGCCCACGATGCGATCGGCGGCAGCGGCCAGCCCCGGCTCGGCGGCGATGCAGCCTGCGCGGTCCAGCAGTTCAAACGCAACGCCGCCTTCACGCAGCACTGCGATATCTTTTTGCGCGCCATCCAATTGTTTTTGCGTGCGGAAAAGCTGCAACGTGCCCTTTTGACGGTCGTCATAGGCAATGCCGGTTTCGGCCCGCAAGGCGACCAACGCATCGCGGCTGTATTCTGCCAACCGGACCATCCGCCCCTTGTTCACCGCATAACGTGCCGAGGTGCAGTTGCGCAGC
>NZ_JBLJBV010000016.1:0-3614 GCF_047638075.1 Phaeovulum sp. | reverse complement strand
CAGCAGGCGCAACCTTTGCGGGGGTCTCAACCCTTGCAGGAGCCTCGGCCTTTGCAGCAGGCGCAACCTTTGCGGGGGTCTCAACCCTTGCAGGAGCCTCGGCCTTTACAGCAGGCGCAACCTTTGCGGGGGTCTCAACCCTTGCAGGAGCCTCGGCCTTTGCAGCAGGCGCAACCTTTGCGGGGGTCTCAACCCTTGCAGGAGCCTCGGCCTTTACAGCAGGCGCAACCTTTGCGGGGGTCTCAACCCTTGCAGGAGCCTCGGCTTTTGCAACAGGCGCAACTTTTGCAGGAGCCTCAGCCCTTGCAGGAGCCTCAGCCCTTGCAGGAGCCTCAACCTTAGCCTTAGCAGGGCTGTCAGTGTTGGCCACAATCCTTGCGGGGGCCGCAGCGTCACCTGCGTTCCTGTCGATGAATTCCAGCACCAGGGGGCGGATGTTGTTGCGCCAGCTTTTCCCGGCAAAGATGCCGTAATGCCCGGCGCCCGGCTCCAGGTGGCTGGCTTTCTTGCTGTCGGGCAGTCCGGTGCACAGATCCAGCGCCGCTACACACTGCCCCGGTGCCGAAATATCGTCATTGGCGCCCTCAACGGTTTTCACGGCGACACGGGTGATTTTACCCATATCGACCTGCATCCCGTCGACCATGAACTTGTTCAACGCGATATCGCGCGATTTGAAGACCCGTTCCACCGTCGAGAGGTAAAACTCGGCCGTCATATCCATCACTGACAGGTATTCATCATAAAAGATGTTGTGATGGTCACGTTCGCTGCCCCGGCCTTGCGCCTCATCCACGATCTTGTTCTGGAATGCGTTGGCGTGTTTTTCACTGTTCATCGAGATGAACGACGCCAGCTGCATCAGCCCCGGATAGACCAGACGGCCGGCACCCTGATATTTGAAACCGACCCGCTGAATTACCAGATGCTCCAACTGGCCCATGGTCACACGGCGGCCAAAGTCGGTAACGTCGGTCTGCGCCGCATCGGGGTCGATCGGGCCGCCGATCAGCGTCAGCGTGCGCGGCTGTGCCTCGGGGTCGATTTCGGCCAGATAGGCGGTGGCGGCCAAGGTCAGCGGCGCGGGTTGGCACACCGCGATGACGTTGATATCGGGGCCAAGGTGGCGCATGAAATCAACCAGATAAAGGGTGTAATCCTCGATGTCGAATTTGCCGGCTGACACCGGAATATCGCGGGCATTGTGCCAATCGGTTATGTAAACCTCGCAATCGGGCAAGAGACTGGCCACGGTCGAGCGCAGCAGCGTCGAATAATGCCCCGACATCGGCGCCACCAGCAATACCCGGCGCTTCATCGGGCCACGGCTGGACACGTTGAAGTGGACCAGATTACCGAACGGCTTTTGCACCAGGGTTTCGACATTGACCAGATGGTCACGCCCGTCCGCCCCGGTAATGGATCGGATACCCCAGTCAGGTTTGATCACCATCCGTGCAAAACTGCGTTCCGTGACACGGCCCCAGGCAGACATCACCTTGAACATCGGATGCGGCACGAGGCCCCACATCGGATAGGATGCAATTGCGCGGGCAGATGCGCCCATCCACTCATTCGTGTTTCTGACGGTTTCCATCAGATCATAGGTCATCATATTCTTCATAGCGCCTCCTTTGGCCCGAGAGGGCAATCGTGGCAATTCGTCGCTTTACCCCCATACACAGGCGGCGTTATGCTCTATAACGCAAGATAGGGGGGAAACATTAACATGACAACAAGCGACAACGGTCCGCCTGCTGCATCGCAGCAAATGAATGATAATTTGGCAAAAGTCGAGGCATTGTCGCAACGCCTTGTTGCGGCATTGTCGCACAAACGCCCCCCCAATCCCGCATTGGAGGGGCCAGGAAGTGATATTTACCTAAAGGCAACCAGTGCCTTCATGAAGGAATGGATCGAGAATCCCTCCAAGTTTCTGGAGACTCAGATCAACTATTGGGGGCAGGCGCTAAAGCACTATGTGTCGGCGCACGAAATGCTTGCCAAGGGCCAACTAAGCGCCCCCGCCGACCCCGGCCCCAAGGATCGGCGCTTCAAGAACCCGCTTTGGGATACGCACCCCTATTTCAACTTTGTGAAACAACAGTATCTGATTTCCTCACAGGCAATCGAGGATGCGGTAAAGAATATTGAGGGCCTTGATCCGGTGGATCGCAAGCGGGTCAATTACTTTACCCGCCAAATCATCGACATGATGGCGCCGACCAATTTTCTTGCCACCAATCCCGATGCGTTGGAACGCGCCGTTGAAACCGATGGCGAAAGCCTGGTCAAAGGGTTGGAAAACCTTGTCCGCGACATGGAGACCTACGGCGGCGATCTGGTGGTGACGCTGTCTGACCGCGATGCGTTCAAGGTTGGTGAGAATTTGGGCACGACCGAGGGAAGCGTCGTTTATCGCAACCGCCTGTTTGAGCTGATCCAGTACAAGCCAACCACGGAAACCGTTCATAAAACGCCGTTGATCATCTTTCCGCCCTGGATCAACAAATACTATATTCTGGACCTGAAGCCCCAAAACAGCTTGATCAAATGGATCGTCGAGCAGGGCTTTACGCTGTTTGTCGTGGCGTGGAAAAACCCCGATGCCGCTTATGCCGATGTGGGCATGGATGACTATATATCCGAAGGATATCTGACCGCGTTTGAGCAGGTCAAAGAGATCACCGGGGAAAAGAAACTGAACGTCGTGGGGTACTGCATCGCAGGAACCACGCTGGCATTGACGCTGGCACTGATGAACAAACGCAAGGATACCACCGTCAATTCGGCCACCTTCTTTACCACATTGACCGATTTTTCCGATCAGGGTGAATTTACCGCCTTTCTGCAAGATGATTTTGTCGATGGCATCGAAGATCAGTGCAAACGTGACGGTATGCTGAATTCGTATTTCATGACGCGAACCTTCAGTTATCTGCGCGCCAATGATCTGATCTACGCCCCCGCAATCCGCAACTATATGATGGGCGAGGCACCACCCGCGTTTGATCTGCTGTTCTGGAATGGAGACAGCACCAACCTGCCGGGCAAGATGGCCGTGGAATATCTGCGCGGCCTGTGCCAGCAAGACAGCTTCGCAACAAAGGGCTATCCGGTCCTGGGCGAAACGGTGCATATTTCCGAGGTGAACGTGCCGCTTTGCGGGGTGGCCTGCGAAACCGATCATATTGCGCCCTGGATCGCCAGTTTCCACGGAATTGCGCAAATGGGATCAAAGGACAAAACCTTCCTTCTGTCCGAATCGGGCCATATCGCCGGGATCGTGAATCCCCCCAGCAAGAAGAAATACGGGCACTATGTTTCGGATGCGCCCGTCGAATCAGTCGATACTTGGAAAGAGGCCGCAGAGTTCCGTAGTGGCAGTTGGTGGCCGCATTGGGGCGAGTGGCTGGCCGAACGTTCGGGCAAAATGGTGCCTGCGCGCACCCCCGGAGGACCCGGTCATCCGGTGTTGGCACCGGCACCGGGCACCTATGTCATAGAAATCAAAAAGGAAACGGCCGAAGAGTAATATATTCTGCGGCGCAGCATAAGACACTTGAAATGCTGCGCCGCAGCATGTATATCATGTCCAGAAGAAAACGGGCCCC
>NZ_JBLJBV010000015.1:0-3741 GCF_047638075.1 Phaeovulum sp. | reverse complement strand
GGGGGGCGCGTTTGTTTGTGTGCCGTTGCAAGGGTCGGGCAGCTATTGCGTTGAGGCGATGCTGGGCACTTTCGTGCCGCGTGATGGCAAGGTTCTGGTGCTGGCCAATGGGGCCTACGGGTTGCGGGCGGCGGAAACCATGCGCTATCTGGGCCGCGCCTATACGTTGATTGACAAGGGTGATTATATGCCGCCGCGCGGCGCGGAAGTGGCGGCGGCACTGGCCGCAGACCCTGCGATCACCCATGTGATCATCTGCCATTGCGAAACCTCGTCCGGGATCTTGAATCCGGTCGAGGAAATTTCCGAGGCGACCTATGCCGCGGGGCGCAAGCTGTTGATCGACAGCATGTCGGCCTTTGGCGCGGTTGATCTGGATGTAAGCCGCCTTCGCTATGAGGCGATGGTCAGTTCCGCCAATAAATGTATCGAAGGCGTGCCGGGTTTTGGTTTTGTGATTGCCCGGCGGGCCGAGCTGGCGGCCTGCCGCGGCAATTCGCATTCGCTTGTGCTTGATCTTTACGCGCAATGGGTGAATTTCGAGAAATCGGGCCAGTGGCGCTATACCCCGCCGACCCATGTCGTCGCCGCCTTTCTGGAGGCGCTGCGCCTGCATGCGGCGGAAGGCGGGGTGGCCGGGCGCGGGGCGCGCTATTGCAAGAACCGTGATGTGATGGTGGCGGGGATGCGCGGGCTTGGGTTTGAAACCTTGCTGAAAGATCGCTGGCTGTCGCCGATCATCGTGACCTTCTTTTGCCCGGCCGACCCCAAATTTGTCTTTGCCGCGTTTTATGACCGGATGAAGGACAAGGGGTTCATCATCTATCCCGGCAAGCTGACGGTTGTCGACAGTTTCCGCATCGGCTGCATTGGCCGGATGGATGATGCGGTCATGACCAGGGTGGTCAAGGCCGCGGCCGACACCCTGGCCGAGATGGGCGTTGCCTCGGCGGCCCCGCCCGCTGCCGCCCTTGCAGAACGCGCCAGATTGGCGGCCTGAATGTTAATGAGATAAGGACTGACCATGACCCAACGCCCGCCCGTCATTGTGAATGACCGCAGCTATCCCTGGCCCAAAGTGACCGCGATTGCGATTTGCCTGGATGGCTGTGAACCCGAGTATCTGACCCAGGCGATTGCCAAGGGCCTGATGCCGACCTTGCAGCGGATGCGCGAGACGGGGACCGACCGTTTGGCGCATTCGGTGATCCCGTCTTTTACCAACCCCAACAACCTGTCCATCGCCACCGGGCGGCCGCCCTCGGTGCATGGCATCTGCGGCAACTACCTGTACGAACCGGAGACGGGGCAAGAGGTGATGATGAACGACGTGCGGTTCTTGCGCGCGCCAACGGTGTTTTCCAAATTCCATGACGCCGGCGCGCGGGTGGCGATTGTGACCGCCAAGGACAAGCTGCGGGCCTTGCTGGGGGCAGGGCTGCGCTTTGAGGACGGGCGCGCGAAATGTTTTTCGGCCGAGCGGTCTGCCACCTCGACGCAGGCCGAGCATGGCCAGGACAATGCCGCGGCGTGGTTGGGTTTTGGCCAGCCCGAGGTGTATTCGGCGGAGCTGTCGGAATTTGTCTTTGCCGCGGGCGTCAAGCTGCTGGCCGAGTGGAAGCCCGATGTGATGTATCTGACCACCACCGATTATGTGCAGCATAAATACGCCCCGCATCAGCCCGAGGCGCAGGCTTTTTACGCGATGTTCGACAGCTATCTTGCGCAGCTTGATGCGATGGGGGCGGCGATTGTGGTGACCGCCGATCATGGCATGAAGCCGAAACATGATGCCAAAGGCGAGCCGCAGGTGATCTATGTGCAGGATTTGCTGGATGAATGGCTGGGCAAGGCTGCGGCCCGCGTGATCTTGCCGATCACCGACCCCTATGTCGTGCATCACGGCGCTTTGGGTGGGTTTGGCACGGCCTATCTGCCCAAAGGCGCGGATCAGGCCGATATTATCGCGCGTCTGGCTGCGCGCCCCGAACTTTTAGAGGTGATGGACCGGGCCGAGGCGGTGACGCGCTTTGATTTGCCCGCCGACCGGATCGGCGATATCGTCATGATCTCGACCGAGAACATGACCATCGGCACGTCGGCGCATCGCCATGATCTGGCGGCACTGAATGAACCTTTGCGCAGTCATGGCGGGCTGACCGAACAAGAGGTGCCGTTCATCGTGAACCGGGTGATGGATTTGGGCAATGGCGCAGACCTGCGCAATTTTGATGCGTTTTTCGTGGCGACCACGGCGGCGGCACTATGAGCTTTGACCCCAGAACCCGCAAGATTGTGCCAAAGCATGAGGCCATGCGCATTGGCGGCGAAAAGGTGTTTACCGATGAGGTGGTCGAGGTTCGCTATCCCTATACCGATGCGGTGATCGGCAGCGTGCCTGCGGGCCGCGCCGAACATGCGGCCCGCGCGTTCGAGATTGCCGCGGCCTACAAGCCGGCCCTCAGCCGCTATGAACGCCAGCAGATTCTGTTCCGCGCCGGGGCCCTGATCAAGGAACGGCGCGAGGAACTGGCCTATTGGCTGGTGCTGGAACTGGGCATTTGCTGGCAGCATGCGCTGTATGAAACCGGGCGCGCCTATGACGTGTTCACGCTGGCCGGGCAGATGGCGATTCTGGATGATGGCCAGATTTTTTCCTGTGATCTGACGCCGCAGGGCAAGGAACGCAAGATTTTCACGCTGCGCGAACCGGTGCGGGCGATCTCGGCGATCACACCGTTCAACCACCCTTTGAACATGGTTTCCCATAAAATCGCCCCGGCGATTGCAACGAATAACTGCGTGGTGTGCAAACCAACCGAGCTGACACCGCTGACCGCGATTGCGCTGGCGGATATTTTATATGAGGCGGGGCTGCCGCCGCAGATGTTCCAGATCGTGACCGGCTGGCCGAAAGATATCGGCGATGAGATGATCACCAATCCCAATATCGACATCATCACCTTTACCGGCGGGGTGCCGGTGGGCAAGCTGATCGCGTCCAAGGCGGGCTACAAGCGGATGGCGCTGGAACTGGGCGGCAATGACCCGCTGATCATCTGCAATGACCTGTCGGATGCCGATCTGGACCGCGCGGCGACGATCGCGGTGGCCGGGGCCACGGGCAATTCGGGGCAGCGCTGCACGGCGGTAAAACGGATTTTGGTGCAGGGCGCCGTGGCTGACAGATTTGTGCCGATGGTGCTGGAAAAGGCCCAAAAGCTGCGCTTTGGCGACCCGATGGACCCCGCAACCCAGCTGGGCTGCGTCGTCCATGCCCAGGCCGCCGCGCTGTTCGAGCGCCGCTGCTTTGAGGCCGAAAACCAGGGGGCCAAGATTCTCTATCACCCTGGCCGTCAGGGGGCGCTGCTGCCGCCGATTGTCATTGACCATGTGCCGCATGGGTCGGAATTGGTGATGGAGGAAACCTTTGGCCCCATCGTGCCCATCGTGCGCGTGCCCGATGACGACGCGGCGGTGATGGCGATTTCGAATTCCACCCAATTCGGCCTGTCATCGGGGGTTTGCACCAATGACCTGCACCGCGCAATCGCCTATGTGAACGGGCTGGAGGTGGGCACGGTGAACATCTGGGAACAACCCGGCTATCGCATTGAAATGTCACCCTTTGGGGGCATCAAAGACAGCGGCAACGCAGTCAAGGAAGGCGTGCTGGAGGCGATGAAATTCTTTACCAACGTCAAAACATACTCCCTGCCATGGCCACGCTAAACCCGCGCC
>NZ_JBLJBV010000014.1:0-101745 GCF_047638075.1 Phaeovulum sp. | reverse complement strand
TCGTCAAAGCTGACCGAAATTGGGTGAAAAAAACGGCTTGATCAAGACGGATACTTGAGAGGTAGCGCCACCCCCGATTCCGCCAAAAGCGCCTTGGCCTTTTCGATGTCCAGCGAATAAGGCGTGTCATCCAGCGCCCCTAGATAGCCCGAGGGCAGGAACGCCTGATGCACCTTTTGCTGGCCCTTCAAAAGCGTGCTGGCCATGCCTTCATAATCAATCGCCCACCGCATCGCATCCAGAACCTTTGGGTTCGTCAGCGCCTCGACCTTCTGGTTCATCGAGATGTAGTAGATCTGGCCGCCAACGCTTTCTTCTACCTTCAGATCGGCATTGCCGGTGATACCTTCGATGTCGACTGTGGACATTTCACGCGCAATGTCGATATCGCCCTTTTCCAGCAGCAGACGCTGGGTTGCCGCCTCGGGGATATGGCGCATGAACACGCGCTTCAGGACAGGCGCGCCGCCCCAATAGTCTTCGCGGGCATCCAGAACATAGCTTTCGTTGGGCTTGTAGGACCGCAGCACATACGGGCCGGTGCCTGCGGAATTCTGCTTCATCCATTCATTGCCCAGATCACCGTTGACCTCATTGGCCATGACGGTTTCCTTGTCGACAATCGCACCAACCTGCGCGGTGAGGCAGTTGTAAAGGAAGGTCGGCGCATAGGGTTTATCGGTGATGAGGGTCAGGGTATCACCCTCTGCCGTGATCATCTGATCCACATTTTCCGGGCTAAACCCGAATTGCGTGATGATGAAGGCGGGGTTCTTGTTCAGCTTGACGATCCGCTGCAAGGACCAGGCTGCATCTTCGGCACGCAGCGGATTGCCCGACGCAAAGGTGATGCCCGGTTTCATCTTGAACGTGTAGGTCACGCCGTCATCCGCGACAGACCAGCTTTCAGCCAGACCGGGAAGCAACTCTCCGGGTTTGGTCGGGTCAAGCTCGATCAGGCCGTTATAGATATTGTTGATGACGTCGGTGCCTGAAAACTCGAACGCTTCGTGTGGGTCCAGCGATACGATGTCGTCAATCGCGTCGGCAATGACCAGCGTGTCAGGCGGGGTTTCGGCCAACAGGGCCGCCGGCGCGGTGCCCAGCATCAGCGCCGTCAGCGCAGCTGCGCCTGCGCGGCGAAAGGTCGGATCAAGAAACATCTTCAACTCCCCGTTATATGATTGTTTCATTTGTTATCCCCAGCATTTATTGCCGGTGGTTTCCTGACCGATTGGGCAATTTCGGCTTGCGCTTGTCAAGCGCGATGCGAGGGCGCAAAACCCATGCAGGCGGACGCTTTGACGAAAGGACAATGGCAGCATGACCAAGTTTTCGATTTTTGATGGCCATAACGATTTGTTGCTGAACCTGTGGCAATCGGGCGACCGCGAGGGTGCCGGCTTTTTCGCTGGGCGCGATGGTAATGTGGATCTCGACAAATGTCGTGCCGGTGGTTTTGCGGGCGGATTTTTTGCGATCTGGGTGCCCGGTGACCGCGCTACCGACCCCGACCCGATGGCGGCCGTGCGCGTCTTTGCACCCCTTGATGTGGCGCGTGCCAAGCAGATCACGCTGGAGCAAAGCGCGATTCTGCTGCGCATGGCGCGCGCCCGACCTGACGCTTTGCGCATCTGCACCACAGCCGCGCAGATCAATGCTGCCCGCGCCGAGGGTGCCATAGCCGCGATCATGCATATTGAGGGGTGCGAAGGTATCGGCCCCGATCTGGATGAACTGCACGTTTACCACGCAGCAGGATTGCGCAGCCTTGGTCCGGTCTGGTCGCGTGATAATATCTTTGGCCATGGCGTGCCGTTCAGGTTTCCGGCCTCGCCCGATACCGGGCCGGGCCTGACCGAGCCGGGCCGCCGCCTGGTGGCAGAATGCGATGCGCTGGGTGTGTTGATTGATCTGAGCCATCTGAATGAGGCCGGGTTTTGGGACGTGGCGCGCCTATCGAACCGGCCCTTGGTGGCGACCCATTCCGGCGCCCATGCCGTCACCCCCGCAACCCGCAACCTGACCGACGCCCAACTGGACGCAATAGCCGAGCGCGGCGGGCTGGTTGGCCTGAATTTTGGTGTGCAATTCGTGCGCGAAGACGGGATCAAGAACCCCAATACCGCCCCGGAAGATCTGATCCGCCATCTTGACCATTTGCTCGCGCGGCTGGGAGAGGGTGGGGTGGCGCTAGGGTCGGATTTTGACGGGGCGATGATGCCGGGGTTCATCGGATCGGCCGCGGGCTTGCCAAAGCTGACCGATGCAATGGAGCGTGCAGGTTATGGCGACGCGCTGATTACGCGGATTTGCTGGGATAACTGGTTGGGGGTGATCGGCCGGGTGATCGGATAGGGCCGGGTAACCGGGGGCGTTGCCCCCACCACGCATTTCATGCGCGGCCCCCCAGAGTATTTTTGCCAAAAAAAAGCCGGTCAGTAGTCTTTTTCATAGTACAGGCCGATGCCGCTGTTGCCGTCAGATCCGAGGCTGCCGCGCGCGGTCAGGCTGGGTGTCACGTCAAGGTTGAGGTTGATTGACGAAGTGCCATCGGCCGCGACAGTGACATCCGAGTAGAGGTTCTCGGACAGGTATTTTCCGGCACGCAGTTGCGCGTTGCCGTTCACATCCGTGCCGACGTCAAGGTCATCCAGCCCGAAACCTTTGCGCAATTTGCTGACGATCCCTTCGCCGCCTTTGCCAGCAAGGGTCGCCACAGCCGAGGCGAGTTGCGCCGCCTGAAGCGGTGACAGCGTGGTCAGGCTGCGGTTGAACAGAAGCCTTGCCAGCACCTCTTCTTCTGGCAATTCGGGCGATGAGGTGAAGCTGAGCTTTGGTTCGGTCGCATCGCCCTCGATCGTGATCATCGTGGTCACATCCGTTTGTTTCGTGGTTGCGACAAAGCGGATCCACGGCAGCAACGCGCCTTGCAGGGCCACCTGCCCCTCGTCCAGCGTGAAGCGCTTGCCCAAAATATCGAGCCGCCCGCGGATCAGGTTGAATTCGCCGGTGGGGACGACGTTTGCCGTGGTGCCGCGTAGCCGCAACTGCCCTCCAAGTTCGGCATCGAGCCCGCGTCCGCGCACGAAGAGGGCGCGGGGGGCGGCGATGGTCACATCCAAGGGGAACGCCTTTGTGGGGCGTTTGTCGGCGTCGCCGTTTGCTGCCAAAAGCCCAGCGCGGGCGCGGGTGGTGTGGACCGCAGCGGGTTCGTTGACGTGGGTCATGTCGGGTATGGCGGCAATGCCACCAAGCCCCGTAGACGGCACGCGCAGTTCGGTGTCCAGCAGCACCAGCGCGCCACTGATGCGGGCGCCGCCTGTGAGCGGGCCATTGACCGCAAGACTACCATCAATCTTTGTATCGTAGAGGTCGGGGTCGCGCAGGTGAAGCTGGTTCAGCGCGACTGTCAAATCGCCCGCGAAGGGCGCGGTCAGTTTGACGGGGCCGGTAACGCGCAGGCTTCCGCCGGTGGAAAGGCGGGCCTCGACGGCCAATTGCGCTGCCCCCCCGCTCAGGTCTGCGGCCACGTCGACATCATCGAGCTTAAGCCCCAGTGTCGGGGCGATTACCCGCGCGTTATTGGCAATGATCTTGCCTGAAAGCGCCGATAGCCCCGGTTTGCCGGCCATCCGCAGATCAAAGGTGAGCGGTCCCTGAACTGAACGCGGTGCGATGAACGCATTGGCAAGCGCGGTTTCTGCACCACCGGAAATGGCCAGATTTACCGCGCCAAAGCCCGCGTCGATGCCACCGGTCACTTTGGCACGCGTGCCGCCGGGGCCTTCGCCCGCCAGGTTGATTTCATAACCGTTGGGGCCATTGTCGTTGAGACTACCTTGCACCGTGACCGGCCCCGGAAAACCGGGCGCCAGAAGTGCTGCGTTGGCCAGCCGGGCAGATACGTCAATCCGGCGGGTATTATCGTCGATGATGCCCTTGGCGCTGGCGTCAAGCTGCGGGTTGGACAGCGCCAGCGATTGCAGCCGGATACGGCCGCCGGTTTGTTCTGCCAGGACCGACAGGCGGGTTTCGCCGGCCAAAACGCTGTCCACCTCGGGTTGGTTGATGCCAAGCCCGCGTCCGGTCCCGTCAAGCGAGAGGGTGCGGGTGCTGCCAGACTCGGTCAGGTGCGCCTTGGCGGTAAGGGCGCCACGAAGACCCCGGCCAAGTGCTGCCAGATCGGGGAACTGGCCGCTTGCGGTGATATCGCTTGCGCCGCTGCGCAATATGCCTTGGGCCTGCCCGGTCAGCGCGGCCGTGGCCAGTGAAAGACTGCGTAGCGTGACGCCGGTTTCGTCGCGTTTAGCAGAAACAGAGATCGTTGATTGCCCGGCAAGGATACGGTCCAGATCAGGCTGACTGGTGGTAATATCTGTTCCGGCAATCTTGGCTTCGCCGTCGAATGCCCCGGTCAGCACCGTGTAATTGCCCTCGATCGTCGCATCTGCCCGGCCCGAAAGCGCGCGCGCCGCGAGGCCAGACAGATAGGAAAGGTCCGAGTGGCGGGCGTTCGCGTGCGCCGTGATGGTCAGCGCCGACGCCAACCCGTCGATCGTCAGCCCGCCGGTCAGGCCATAGCCGCGCCCGGTGGCCTTGATCTGCGGCAATTGTAGCGCGCCGCCCTGCTGCCAGTGAAATAGTGTTCGCCCGGAAAGGAACGGCCCAACGGCGGAATTCAGCGCCGGATCAGCCATATTGATGCCGCTGGCGGTATAGTCGACCGTGCCGCCTACCGATGCCGGTTGCCCTGCACGCTGCCCGATCCGCCCCGAACCCGAGAGCCGCAGCGCAAGTATTTCGACACTATCGCGGCGAAATCCCTCCAGTTTGCCGTCCAGCGTCCAGCCATCACCCTTGGTCTTGTCATAACCCAGCTTAAGCCGGCCAGCCTTGACCCAGGTATCGTTGCCCGCCAGCGGCAACAGCACCTCGGCGCCCGTATCCAACCCGATCTTTACCGACAGATCGGCGCGTTCGGGCAAGCCCGAGGGCAAAACCTCGACCGCGCCGGTCAGGTCCAGCGCCTGTGAGTCGATGCTCAGGACCGGTAGGCTCAGCCGTCCCGAGGGTTGCCGCGCCCCCTCAGCCAGAAGCTGAACCTGATCCCCGAAAAAGCTTTGATATTCGGGTGGTAGCAAGGGCGCGATGTCGCCGCCGAGATCCGCTTTGAACGTCTGTGCCCCGTCAACGGTTTTCAGCGTCACCTTGCCCGAAAGTCGGGGTTTCTTGTCTGATGTCAGCCGGATATCGGCGGCGAAATCGTCTATCGGGCCGGTGCCCGCCACAGCAAGAGATACGGCAGGCTTGCCCGGCAGCCCGATCATGTTTGCGGCAATTCCGTCGGGCCCCTCGGATACCAGCAGGTCCATTGACAGGGTTCGCGTGGCATTGGCGTAGCTGCCGGTCAGCGAAAGATCGCCCTGCTTTCCGTCGACCCGTTTGATTGACAGCGTGGTGCTTCCCTCGCCGCTTTCTAGCTGTAATGACCCGGTCAATGACACCTTGGCCGCTGCACCAAAAAGCGCCTCGCCAAGGTCGACCCGCTTGGCGCTGATAGTGCCGATTGAGACCGAAACAGGAAGTTCGGGTAGCGCGAAAGGCTTGGCCTCGGGGGTGGGGGCGCCGCCGGTATCGGTTCCCGGTAGGCGCGGCACCAGAATTTCTTCGGCGGAGAGTTCGTCAATCTCTAAACGGCCAGCCAACAGGGCGCTGCGTGTCCATGAAATTGCACCCTTGTTGATGGTCAGCCATACGCCTTGGTCATCGGCAATGGTCATCTGATCAAAGGTCGCGCGGGACGACAAGGCCCCGGCAAACCCGTCAATGCGGATCGTGCGCCCCGCACCCGAAAGATTGTCCTCAAGCAGACCTGTCAGATAGCTGCGGTCCCGTTCGGTCTGGTCTTCTTGCGCGGTGGCAACCAGCGGCAAAAGGCACAGGATTATAGCAAGAAAATACCGACGCATCAGAATGCCTGCCCGATTCCAAGGTAGATTTGCACCCCGTCACCGGTATTCCCGCCGACCGGCCCCGCCACATCGAAACGAATTGGCCCGATGCCGGTATTGTAGCGCAGCCCCAAACCGGCGCCCGCGTGCCAGTCGCCGGCGCTGTCAAAGAAATCGGCCGGATCAATCCGGCCCAGGTCATAAAACGCGACAATGCCTATTTTTTCGGTCACATCGGTACGCAGCTCTGCCGAAAGGCCCAAGAATTTTGTCCCGCCGGTGCGCAAAGCGCCGCCTTCCAGCACATTCACCCCCAACGCCTGATAGGGTTGGCCCCGCACCGTGCCGCCGCCGCCCGAATAAAACAGATAGTCGCGTGGCGTTTCGGCCAGCTCAGACCCTATTACTGCACCAATCTGCGCGCGCCCTGCCAGCACGAACCGGTCAGACCCCAGTGTGCGATAAGCGCGGAAATCGCCCTTTAGCTGCGCCCCGGTTCCGGTTGCACCAAAGCCCACGAAGGGCGTGGCATCGGCCATCAGGTAATACCCCGTGGTCGCGTCCAGCGGCACATCGCGGTTGTCCCATGTCAGGTTCATCGGCAGCGCCAACTGCCGGAACCGCGTGGTGGCGAAGGCGTCGGTTACCTCGGCCCAGCTGTAGCTCAGGCCAAATTCGCCGGTCAGGCGAGGGTTGAAAATATGCGTCAGCCCGAAGCCAACCAGAAAACCGTCCGAGGTGTAATCTTCCTCGTCCAGTTTCTCGATCTGTGTCACAATAAAGGCCGATGTGTCGGGTGACAGCGTGGCAGGGCGGTCAATCCGCGCGCCAAGGCGGTAGTCTGGGCCGCCCGAAGAGCCGCCGATGCCGCTGACCGACCCATCAATGCGGAACCGCTCGCCACCGCCGAAAAGGTTACGGTGCAGCCAATAGCCCGACACGGTTGCACCGTCGAGGCTGGCCAATTCGCCGCCAAAACCAATCCGGCGGGGCTTGTTTTCCACCACTTCCAAAAGCGCGTCGATGGTGGGGCCGGGGCTTAGGGTGTCAGCTTCGGTCAGGGTCACGCTGCTGAAAATCTCGGTCCGGCGCAGACGGGTCCGCACTTGGTCCAGCTTTTCGGGGTCAAACACTTTGCCGGTTGGAAACCCGGCAATCTTGGCCAGTCGGCGCGGCTTTATCCGCTGATAACCTTTCATGTCCATCTGCCCAAAGCGCACGCGGGGGCCAGGGGCAAGGGCAATGTCGGCGGCCAGCGTTTGCGTGCGGTGGTTGGCGGTAATGCTTTGGCCCGCAACGGCGGCTTTGGCGTGACCCTGATCGCGCCAACCCTCTACGCCTGCGGTTGCGGCCGCCACAACCTCGCCCGAGCGGGCGACCTGACCGATGGCGTAACCAGTGGGCAGTTCGGTTTCCTTTGCCAGCGGTGCGATGGTTGCACGCGAAAACTGAAAACGTGGACCGGGGGTGATGCGCACCTTTACGTTGCGAACTGTGGTGGGCGCGTCCAGCGGCGCAATGTTGGCCGCCTCACGCCCATCCAGCAGAATGGAAATTGTGCCAGAGTAGTATCCCTCGGAATAAAGCGCGCCCAAAAGCCGGGCGTAGTCTGCCCGCGCGGCGGCAAATACGGCCTGTGGATCATCGGCCTTGGCGCGGCCCGCCTCGCGCGTTAAAGAGGCGGCGGCAAGAACGTCGCGCAGATCCTTACCCGCGCCGGGTGTTTCAAAGGTCAGATCCAGCGCCCCGGCAGATTGCGCCAAAAGCGCCGCTAGGGCCGCCCCCGCCATCAACCTCTTTGTGAGTTGCTGTATTTTGCCCTGCACCATTCGCGCCTTTCTGAACACAAAGGACCAACGTCGCAGCATTTGACGCAGGTTTCCAGAGTCTTGCCACCCCAGGGTTCAAGTTTTACGACAAGTCAGCGGAAAAGTGATCACCATTATGGCTGAATTAGCGCTGCATCCCATTCTTCCAGAAAGTCGCGGCGCTTCAGCGCATCCAGATAGACCAGCAACCCAGGGTCTAGCCGAATGGGCCGCAGATGCGGTTTTGCGGCCAATGCGGCCTCGTCAATCGGTGGCAGCCCGGCTTTTTGCGCGATCAATGTGCGTCCTTCGGGGCCAAGCAGATAGTCCAGAAATGCGCCCCCCAACCGGGGTGAGGTCGCCGTGCGCGGTATCAGCCCGGTCCGCAGCAATGTCAGCGTATGGTCCTCAAGCTCGATCAGCATGGTGGTATCGTCATCGGCCAAAAGCGGCGCGGCATAGCTTCCCAAGACGTTATAGGCCATTACCAGTCGGCGTTCTTTCAGATCGTTGATCATCAAAACCGTGCTGTCATACAATACCGGATCCAGCCCGCCCATCACCTCGGCCAGCCGCCAGAACGTTTCAGACAAGCGCGCGTCCTGGGTGGCGAACAGATAGCCCGCCCCTGAACGCGCCGGGTCATATGTGCCAATCCGGCCCTGAAAACGTTCGGGGTTGTCGCGTAGCAAGGCGGTCAGTTCGCGCCGGGTGCGCGGCGGTGAGAGCCCGTCAAAGGCACTGCGCGCGGCGATCAGCACCACGGGCTCTTGCGCAAAGGCGAACAGCGTGTCTTGCCAGCGCGCCCAGCCGGGCAGGGCGGTGGTTTGTGCGGATTGCCACGGCAGCGCAAAGCCGTCATTGGCAAGCTGCATCTGCAAATCCATCGCGGATGAGATCACCAGATCATAAGCCGCACCCTCCGCCATGATTGCGGCTTGCACCTGTTGGCTGTTGGCCACGGTATAGTGAACCGAAACCCCTGGATTGGCGGCCTGAAACCCCGCAATCACCGGCGCCATTATCTGCGTATCTGTTGTGGATAGCACCCGAAGTTGTTCCACCTCGGTGTCGAACGCGGCAAAACCTGCATCTTCCTCAATCGCAAATCCCTGCGCGGACCCCACCCCGCAAAGTGTCAGCCCAAGGGCAAGTATAAGGTTGCGCATGTGCCGCCTCCGTCGCGCTCATTCAAATCCAGCCGCCCTGAATGGGCGGCCGCGACCTCATCAACGATGGTCAACCCAAGACCTGACCCCACAATATCACCAACATTACCGCCGCGGGCAAAACGCTGCGTCAACGCAGCCTGTGCCACGCCTGAAAGCCCCCGCCCCCGATCCGCCACCGAAACCCATGCCATCGTGTCATCTGTGCGCAGTGAAAGGGTGATTTCCTCGTCGGGCGGCGAGTATTTAACCGCGTTGTCCATCAAATTGCGCAGGGCGCTTTCCAGCAGCAGGCGGTCACCTGGGATGGTTACGGTGGTGTCAGGCATAACGGTGCGGATTGTCAAATCCTTCAACTCGGCGGTCGGGGCAAAGCTGCGCACCACCCCGGCGATCAATGCGCCCAGATCTACGGGTTCGCGCGCCGGCCGGTCAGACCGGTAAACGACCGTCGCGTGATCCAAAAGCTGGCTCGCGGACCGCGCGCTCTCCTCTACCGCCCGGATTACAGCGCGCAGGGTGTCGCGCGCCTCTTCGGTTTCGGCGCGACGCAGGGCGATTTCGGCCTTGGCGCGCACGGTGGCCAGGGGGGTGCGAATGTGGTGCGCCGCCTCGGTGATGAAGGTCTCTGTGCGCGAAAGCGCGGCCCGCAACCGTGCGATGAATCCATTCAAAGCGGTGACCAAGGGCATCAACTCTGTTGGGGAAGGGTGGTCAACGCTGCGCAGATCGCGCGGGCCACGCCGGCCCACGACCTCGGCCAGCCGGTCAATCGGGCGCAGCACCGACCCGGCGGTAAGCATCGACAGCATTGCGGCCAGCGCAAATACCCCCAGCCCCAGTCCCGCCGCGCGGTTTGCCACACGTTCAGCGATGGCATCTTGACCACTGCGGGTTTGCGCCACCATAACCGTCACCGTCACCGCCACCGGCGCGTTCCCTGCCAAGACGACCCGTTCCACTGCGGCAATGCGAACCTGTGTTTCCCGGTAGGGCAGGGTGTAAAACACCGGCGCAGGCAACCCGATTCCCGCCTTGCTTTCAGGGGCGGGCAGATCGTCATAGCCGGTGACCGTGGTCGCGCCCACTGCGATACGGTAAAAAATCCGGTCCTGACTGATAGAGCCAAGAATGGAAAACGCCTCATGCGGCAGGTCGATCGAGACCCCGTCATCGCCGCCGCGCAATTCATCCGCAATGGCCAGCGTGGCAGCCCCTAAAACGCCGTCCAGGGTTTCTTCGGCGGCGTCCCCGGCAATGGTGCGGACGGTGACATACAGTAAAACCGCCAGCGCCGCTGCCAGCGCCAAAAGCTGTAACACCAGCCGCTTGCGCAGTGATATGGCGGCTGCGCGCCTCATGTGGTGCTTAGCCTGTAACCCATGCCTCGCACGGTTTCGATACGCGCGCCTGACCCGTCAAGTTTTTTGCGCAGCCGTGCGACGTAAACCTCAATCGCGTTATCGCTGACACTTTCGGCGTAGGAAAACAGCCGGTCGCACAGTTGCGACTTGGAAAAGATCCGGCCCGGCGCGGCCAGCAGAATTTCCAGCAGACGCAGTTCGCGGTTGCGCAGCTCGCGGGTCTCATCCGCCACGACCAACTGCGCGGTCAGCGGGTCGAAGGTAAAGCCCGCGAATCGCTGCACCGTCTGTGTTGCGCCCCCGCGTCGGCGCAAAACGGCACGGCAACGGGCCTCCAGTTCGGCAAAGTCGAAGGGTTTGGTGACGTAATCATCGGCGCCAAGGTCCAGCACATCCACCCGGTCCGCAACGCCCGCGCGCGCCGTCATTACAATGATCGGCACATCGCGGCGCGCCCGCCGCTGCCGGATCAAAAAGTCGCGGCCATCACCGTCTGGCAGCGAAAGATCCAGTAAAATCAGATCATAAGGCGCGGCTGAAAGGCAATCTTCGGCGTCGGCCAGCGAGCCGGCATGGTCAACTGCGTGGCCGTCCAGCCGCAGCCTCTCGGCCACGGATTGCGCCAGATCGGCACTGTCCTCGATCATCAAAAATCGCATAACCGCCCCTTTTATCGCGCGTGACAGGTTGATGTCAGGTTTCCACCGAATCGTTGGAACCTACAAGAGAGGGTTTGTTGTGGGCCGGCCTGCCGCCCCAACAATCAAATGTCTGGGAGGACACAGATGAAGTTTATCCACCTCAAGGCGCTGGGCGCCAGTGCACTGATCAGCCTTGCGGCGTCGCAGGCCATGTCAACAGAATGTATCGCCCCGGCTGACCCCGGTGGCGGATGGGATTTCACCTGCCGTCAGGTCGGCAAGATACTTTATGATCTGAAACTTGTGCCGAAACCGGTTCAGGTTACCAATATGGCGGGTGCCGGTGGCGGGCTGGCCTATGCCCATGTGGTCAATGCCAGAAACACCGATGAAGACCTGATCGTGGCGGCATCATCGGCAACCACTGCCCGGCTGGCGCAAAACGCCTATGGCGGCGCAACCGCCGATCAGGTGCGCTTTTTGGGGGCGATTGCGGGCGATCCGGGCGTGATCGTAGTGGCTAATGACAGCCCCTACCAGACACTTTCCGATCTGATAGACGCGATCAAGGCGGACCCGGCCTCGGTCACGTTTGCCGGTGGATCTGCTGCGGGCGGTTTTGACCATCTCAAGCCGCTTCAGCTATTGAAGGCGGCCGGATTTGAAGACATGCGGTTGATCAAATACGTCGGCATGAACGGCGGCGCCGAGGCGATTACCCAGACTATCGGCGGCCATACGCAAGCGATGACGGGCGACATCTCGGAAATCACGGGTTTCATCAAATCGGGCGACGTGCGCCCCTTGGCCGTGCTGACCCGCGAACGTGTTCCCGGCTTTGAAGATATCCCCACCGCGAAAGAGCAAGGCTTTGACGTCGAAGTCGTGAACTGGCGCGGGTTCTATGTGCCCAAAGGGATTTCTGACGATGCCTTCACGCTTTGGGCGGGGCGGTTGCAAGAGGTTGCCGACAGCGCGGAGTGGCAAGAAGTGATGGTGAAAAACGGGCTTGCGCCGTTCACGCTTGTTGGGGATGATTTCCAGGATTGGGTGGATGGTGTTGTGGCTGAAACCACCGAACTCTCGAAAGAGATCGGGGTCATCCAGTAATGGCTTCTGACCGGATCTTTGGTCTTGTTGTGATTGCGGTGGCGTTGGCGTTTATCGCCAGCGCCCTCGCGATGCAGGTCAGTTTTTTGACAGACCCGGTCGGCTCAAAGACCTTTCCGTTGATAATTGGCGGTGTGGCGTTGCTGGCAGGGTTTGTCATCGTGCTGAAACCTGATGCTGATCCTGACTGGCCGGGGCCGGCAACGTTCTTGCGGCTTGCATTCGCGCTGCTGGTGTTGATTGGTTACGCTTACACCCTGCGGCCGTTTGGATTTTTAATTCCGACTGCATTGGCCGCGGGTGTGCTTTCCTATCAGATCACACCGCAAAAGACGCCCGCGGTTCTGACCGGTGCTGGTCTTTCCGGTGGGTTGTTCCTTTTATTCAAATATGGCTTGGATCTGGGGCTGGTCGCCCTGCCCAAGTCCATTTTCGGCTGAGGAGGGCCAGAGCGAATGGAACTTCTCTCGAATCTCGCGCTCGGCTTTTCCGTGGCGCTAACGCCGATGACGCTGGTTCTGGCGGTTGTGGGCTGCTTCTTGGGCACGATCATCGGCGCGCTGCCGGGGTTGGGGCCCTCAAACGGGGTGGCGATCCTAATTCCGCTGTCGTTTTCGCTGGGGCTGGATGCAACCTCGGCGCTGGTGCTGCTGACCTCGGTCTATTACGGCGCGATGTACGGCGGGCGGATCAGCTCGATCTTGCTGAACATTCCGGGCGATGAGCCGGCATTGATGACCACGTTGGACGGCTATCCAATGGCAAGGGCCGGCCGGGCGGGCGATGCGCTGGTTCTGTCAGGCGTGGCGAGTTTTGTTGGCGGTTTTTTCGCCACCATCGGGATGATGGTGCTGGCGCCGCTGTTGGCGCGCGCGGCCTATTACTTTGGCCCGTCAGAGTATTTCGCGCTTTACCTGCTGGCCTTTACCACCCTGGGCGGGATCACCTCGAAAAATCAGGCCAAGGCATTGATTGCAGCCTGTATCGGGCTGGGTATTGCGATGATCGGCATGGATAACACCACCGGGATGCCGCGGTTTACCTATGGCAATATGCATCTGATGGATGGGGTAGATTTTCTTGTCGCGATCGTCGGGCTTTTCGCCATTGCCGAGGTGTTCTTTTTTATCGAAAACCACGGGCTGAACTCGGCCATCGGGGTCAAGGTTGATAAGGTGACGATCCCGGTAAAAGATATCGTTCGATCAGGTTGGACGATGATCCGTTCGACGATCATCGGGTTTGTGGCGGGGGTGCTGCCGGGGGCGGGGGCGTCTTTGGGGTCTTTCATGGCCTATGGGGCCGAAAAATCCATCGCCGGGGCTTCGGGCAACTTTGGCAATGGCGATCCGCGCGGCGTTGCGGCCCCCGAGGCGGGCAATAACGCAGCCGCAGCGGGTGCGCTGGTGCCGATGCTGACGTTGGGGGTGCCTGGGTCTGGTACAACAGCCGTTCTTTTGGCCCTGTTGATGACGCTGAACATCACCCCCGGCCCAACGCTGTTTGCCGACCGACCCGAGGTGGTCTGGGGCCTGATTGCATCGCTGTTCATTGCCAACTTTGTGCTGTTGATCATGAACGTGCCGATGGTCAAGATCTTTGTCAAAATCCTGTCGGTGCCGGCGTATGTGCTGCTGCCGGGGGTTACGATGATTTCTTTTGTCGGGATATATTCACTGACTGGCAGCTATTTTGACCTGCTGCTGATGATTGCTTTTGGTGCCTTTGGTTATTTCTTGCGCAAACTGGACGTTCCGACAGTGCCTATCATCATGGGCATCCTGCTGGGCAACCACATGGAAGACAGCCTTCGTCGTGCCATGGTGATTTCTGGTGGCGATTGGACGCATTTGTTCAATTCACCCATATCCATCGTGCTTTGGATTGCCGCGATTGGTGGGTTTGTAGCGCCATTGTTCCTGCGCAGGGTGATCAAGCGGCCGGTGCAGCACGCGATGGATGTGGAGGATTAGGATGACACGGGTTTTGATCCCTACCGGGGCGCTTGGCCTTGGCTATGATCGTGCGGCTTTGGCGCGCGGTGTGGCGAATGGGCCGGACATCATCGCAGTTGACGGAGGGTCTACGGACAGTGGACCCTCTTATCTTGGGCGCGGGGTGTCCAAATATTCGCGCGCCTCGACAAAGGCCGAATGGCGCGACCTGATGTTGGCCCGAGCCGAGGCCGGTGTGCCGCTGGTTATCGGCACGGCGGGTACCTGCGGGGCCGATGCGGCCGTCGACTGGTTGTATGAAATCACCGTGGAACTGGCCGCGGAACTGGGGCAGAGTTTGCGCGTTGCAAGGCTCTATTCCGGGCAGAATGCGCCGGAACTGACCAGGGCGCTGGCAGCGGGGCAAATCACAGCGCTGCCTGCGGCCCCGGATATTTCTGCCGATATTCTGGCGTCTTGCACCAATATCGTCGCCCTTGCGGGGGCCGAGCAGATTCAGGCGGCACTTGCCACCGGCGCGGATATCGTGATTGCCGGGCGCACCACCGACACCGCCATCATCGCCGCCTTGCCGCTGCAAAATGGTGATCACGCCGGCGCCGCGTGGCATGGGGCCAAGGTTGGCGAATGCGGCGCGATTGCCACCACCAACCCGGCTTCTGGCACCATCCAGATTGATTTTGATGCCAGCGGTTTTGTGATGGAGCCGCTGGGCAAGACCGCCCGCGCGACGCCCTACACGGTGTCTGCACACATGCTTTATGAAAACTCGGATCCTTTCATCCTTTATGAACCGGGTGGTCATCTTGATGTGACCGGCGCGCAGTATACCGCGCTGGATGATCGGCGGGTGCGGGTTGGGGGCTCGGTCTGGGTGCCTGGACCCTATACCGTCAAACTGGAGGGGGCGCGTATCGCCGGCTATCAGACCGTGGCGCTTGCCCTGCTGCGCGAACGCCGCTACGTCGCTGCCGCGCGTGAGTGGGCCGATATGGTCATTGCCGAAACACGGGCAAAGGTCGGCGCGCGGCTGGGGTTGGCAGAGACCGACTATGACATTGAGATCCGTCTGATCGGGGTAGATGCCACCCTTGGCGCGCTGGAAAACCGCCGCCCGCTACCTGCCGAGGTGGGCGCGCTGGGCATTGTCACCGCCCCGACCGAGGCCCTTTCCGCCGAGATCGGAAAGTTCCTGAACCCCTACCTTTTGCATCACGCCCTGACCGAGGACGAACCGATGCCGACCTTTGCCTTCCCGTTTTCGCCTGCGGAAATGCAGCGCGGCGCACTTTACGAATTTTGCCTGAACCACGTCTTGCATGTGCAAGACCCGATGCAGGCATTCCGCCTGACCGTGACCGAGGTGAAAAATGGTTGAACTGGGTAGTATCGTCGAGAAGGTCCGCTCAAAGAATGCGGGTCCATTCTGGCTGACAATCGACATTTTCTGCGGCAACAGAGCCGCTTTTGACCGTGTGATCCCGCTGTCTACGGCGCGGGTGGCGGCGCTGTTTGATGTGGCTGAGGCGCAGGTGAAACGCTTTGACATCCCTGATCTGAACGTCGTCAAATTCTCGGTGCCGCGCCCGGTTGTGCAAGGCACCCGTGCGGACCGCGATATGCACGGTGCCGGTTGGGGTGCGCTTTTGGCAGAGATGAAAATCTAGCGCCTAGATGCGCAGCGCACCGCCAAAGATCTGGCCCAGATGTTTAGTCAGGTAAATCTCCAGCCAACGGGTGAATCGCTCGGGGTGGCGTTTTACCTCGGCGGCCAGATCGTATAATCCGACCCAGCGCACCTCGCTGACCTCTTCGGGGTCAAGGGTTATGGTTGTGCTGGGCTTGACGTAGGCCAGATAGACATCGACCACTTCATGTTCGGTCAGCCCGCTACCCACATCGGCGCGATATTCGAGGCGGTCGGCATAAGCGGGGTAAAGACCACAGATCCCCAGTTCTTCGCGCATCCGACGCACCGCGCAATCTTCGGGCGCCTCGCCCCACATCGGGTGAGTGCAGCAGGTATTGGCCCATAGCCCGCCCGAATGGTATTTCCCCGCCGCCCGACGCTGGATCAGCACATTCTGCCCATCCATCACGAAAATCGACACCGCCTTATGGCGAAGCCCTTTTTGGTGCACTTCGAGCTTTTCAACCGGGGTCAGACTGCCGCCAACCCAGGCGGGGATCATTTGTGGCATGGCCTCTCAACGTGTTTCAGGTCTCAAATCAGCTTCGTCGTCGTCAGGATCCCCGACGACGGCGAAATGGTCACTTGGTCAGGTTGCCACAGCGGCAGCTTGCCGCGCCCGATCAGGAAACGCGCGGTTCGGCTGTTTTTTGCGCCTCGGCGCGGCGGGCCAGTTCGGCACGGTAGAGTGCAAGAAAGTCGACCGTTTCCAGGTTAAGCGGCGGGAAGCCACCGTCGCGCGACACATCCGAGACAATCCGCCGCACGAAGGGAAACAGCAGCCGCGGACACTCAATCATCAGGAACGGGTGAAGCTGCTCTTCGGGCACGCCCTCGATGTGGAAAACCCCGCCGTAATCCACCTCAAGCAGGTAAAGCGGCGTTTCTGTCGACTTGTTCGTGGCGGTGATGCGGAACTTGGTGATCACCTCATACTGATGCTCTACCTGGCGTTTACGGGCGTCAAGACTGACCTGCACCTGCATTTCGGGTGTGATGTCAGCGGTTTGCAAACCCTTTTGCGCTACGATATTCTCAAACGACATGTCGCGCACATATTGCGCCAGCACACTCATCTTTACCTGAGGCGCTTGTGTTGCGGCGCCGTTGGATTCGTCAGTCATCAATCTCTCCATTCCTGTGGCTTGCGCAAAGGCTTAGCACTGTGCGCGGCCTGCCTCAATGGCGCGTCCAGCCCGACGGCCCCTGTGACGGATGGTTTTCCGGGTCAATTTCATGAAAATCGCCATCGATCACGTTCCTGTCACGCGGCTGGGCAGGGCCCGGCCCCATGGTAAAGCTGGCGACCTGCACCCGCTTGGCCAGCCAGCGCATGACCCGCGCCCGCACCTGCGGGATCAGCAGCAAAATACCCATCGTGTCGGTGAAAAACCCCGGCGTCAGCAGCAGCGCGCCGGCCAGCAGGATCATCGCCCCATGTGCCAATGGCGCCGTCGGATCGCGCAAGTCGTGCATTGCGCGGCGCAGATCGGCCATGGCGCGTGCGCCCTCAGCCCGGACCAGCGCCGTGCCAATCACCGCGGTCAGCAGCACCAGCGCCAGCGTCGGCCAAAGGCCGATCAGCCCGCCAACTTGAATGAACAGCCCGATCTCGATCAGCGGCACCGCGACGAACGCCGCAAAAATCCACATTTTCGGGTCCTTTCCCGTGGTTCAATTGCATTTGGGCCAGCGGTGGACTTGATCCTGCCCCTGCCCTACATAAGTGGAGATGGCGCAGATACAAATCAAAAGACTTCCCGAGGATTTCAACGAATGTCCAATGCCGTGATTCAGCTGCTGGTCCTTGCCGGGATCGCGATCTTTCTGATCCTGCGCCTGAAAAGCGTATTGGGTACCCGTGAGGGCTTTGAAAAGCCCGATGTTCCGGCGGAAACGCCCGATCCCCGTCTTAGCCGCCGCAGCTTTGAGGTGATCGAGGGTGGGCCGGACCGCGATATCACTGATCACGTTCCCGAAGGATCGGATGCCGCAAAGGCGCTGGCTGCGATGAAGCGGGCCGAACCGGCGTTCAACGTCACAGGCTTTCTACAAGGCGCGCGCGGGGCCTATGAGATGATTCTGATGGCCTTTGAGAAGGGTGAAATTGAAAAGGTCCGCGCCTTTCTTGCACCCGAGGTTTACGAGGCATTTGAAGGTGTCGTGAAAGACCGCGAACAGCAGGGCCTGACCGTTCAGGCAGAGTTTCTGGGCCTGCGCGAACTGACCCTTGCCGAAGCCGAGTTTGACAACAACACCCGCGACGCGGAACTTTCCGTGCGCTTCACTGGCGAACTGATTTCCGCGGTCCGCGATGCGAATGGCACCGTGGTCGAGGGCGATGCGAAAGCGGCGAAAAAGCAGCGCGATGTCTGGACCTTTGCCCGCAAGATGGGCAGCGCAGACCCGAACTGGCAACTTGTCGCCACCGGCGGATGACGCGGTGTATGCGGGCGCTGGGTTTTGCAGACCTTCCCGGTTGGGACGCTGACGATCACGCCGCCGCCTGGGCGGCGTTTTCCGTGACATGCCCGCATTGCCCCGATGCCATATCGGATCCGCGCGCCTGGTTCGAGGCGCACTTCACCCCAGATGAGATCGCCCCCGGTGCGGCCCATTACACCGGCTATTATGAGCCGGAATTGTTGGGCGCGATGACCCCGTCGCCGCGCTATTCCCACCCTCTCTACGCCCCACCACCAAGGTTGGCGGCGCAATTGCCTTGGCATGACCGCGCCCGGATCATGGCGGACAACCTCTTGGCCGGGCATGAGCTAGTCTGGCTGCAAAGCGCGATTGAGGCGTTTCTGGTCCAGGTGCAAGGGTCGGTGCGTGTTCGTCTGGCCGAGGGCGGCATCTTACGCCTTGGTTTTGCAGCCGGGAACGGTCAGCCTTACCGCTCGATCGGGGCCGAATTGGTGAACCGTGGCGCCATTTCCGCAGCGGAAATCAGTTCAAACGCGATCTGCGCTTGGTGCGCTGCTAACCCGGCGCAGGTGCAGGACCTACTGAACCATAATCCGTCATTCGTATTTTTTCACCCGCTTGATCTGCCCGAAGATACCGGACCCTTGGGCGCAATGGGTGCCCCCGTAACCGCACAGCGCAGCCTTGCGGTTGATCCTGCGTATGTTCCGCTTGGCATCCCGGTCTGGGTTGACTGCCCCGGAATCGCGCCGCGGTTGATGGTCGCACAAGATACCGGTAGCGCCATCAAGGGGGCCGGACGCGGCGATATTTTCTGCGGCACCGGCGATGTAGCACGCGCACAGGCTAACGGGCTGAATACCACTGGGCGGATGATCGTGCTGCGCCCGCGCAAGGCACTGCCATGAGGCGCCGCAAACTATCCCCCGAAGAGCGTGACCTATGGTCGCGCGTCGCTGCCACCACGCAGGCCATTCATCCTGTCCGCCCCGCGCCGCCTGATGACTTACCTGCACCCCAAAGCACGCCAAAGCAAAAACCACCCCCCCCCAAACCCGACCTGCGTGATTTTCGTATTGGCCAGTCAGCGCCCGGTTTTGTCCTCCGCCAAGACCTCGCGCCGCCACTGTCTGAAAGGCTGGCGGCGGGGCCGGTTCGTATGGACCGAAAAGCGCACCAAAAGATGACCCGCGGCCGGCTAGAGCCCGAAGGCCGAATCGACCTGCATGGCATGACGCTGGCACAGGCCCACCCGGAACTGATCCGCTTTATCCTGAATGCCCAGTCGGCCGGCAAACGGCTGGTGCTGGTCATCACGGGCAAGGGAAAGCGCGGGCTGGATGAGGGGCCAATTCCACAGCGCCAAGGCGCACTGCGCCATCAGGTGCCCCACTGGCTTCATCTGCCGCCGCTGGCGGCTGCGGTGTTGCAGGTGACACCCGCACACCAGAAACATGGCGGCTCAGGTGCCTATTACGTCTATATGCGTCGCAACCGCTAGGTGCCGCGATAGCGGGCCCGGTCAGTTTGCCAAATCACTGGCAATCTGTTGGACTGGTGCCAGCACAATCTGTGTCGCCTGATGAACGGTCAAAACCACCCCCGGTAGCAGACCGGCGCGGGTAGACTGATCGCTATCCAGCGCTGCCGCCAGCGCCCCCGTTTGCCCCATCAACGCAATAAGTGCCGGTGAACGGCCAACGGTAAAATGCCCATCCCCTACAGAATAGGCGCCCACCTCAACCATGGTAACTTGCAGATCTGCAAGTCGGTCAACGTTGTCCAAATTACCCAACCGCTCGGTTTCGCCAGACAGACGCGCCGCCAACCGCAAGGCGCGGTCGCGCTGCGAGGTGAATATAACGAAAGGCTGTGGCAAATGCCCAATGGTACGGGCCTGAGCCCGAAACAGGTCTACATCCAGATCGGGCGAGATCAAGACCACCCCACCCAATCGTGCCGGTACGCGGGTATTTCCAGTCAACGCCATTTGCCTAAGCGTTTCCATTGTCAATGACGCACCCATTGAATGGGCCACGATGATAATCCTTTTGGCGCCCGCCGCGGCCACCTCGTCCAGCAGCGCCACAAACCCGTCGCGTGCAAACAGCGCGGAATCGCGATCATAGGCGTAGCCCAGCGGATGCCCCATAGAGGGCCAGGAATAGTGCACCAAAACGCCGGGCAGATGTAGATCGTGCCCCATCTGCGCAAAACGATAAAGCCCCTCGGCCAACGTGTTGTTGTAGCCGTGCACGAACACCACAGCCTCGTTACCGTTCGCCCGTAGTGTCTGTGTCAGATCCGCCCGAAACGCCGGTGCGTCCGCATAGAACTTCTCTCCCGTAGCCAGAAAATCGCGTTCCGGATCCGGGGCCATTCCCTTCGGCGTAAACCGGATATCACCCGGCTGCCGATCAGGCGGCACGGCCACATCAAACTGCGCAAAGGCAATATGCTCCAGCCGTCCCCGCGACAGCGGCGCGCCGGTTTCCGGGTCTGGGCCCCGCGTCGTGCCCACAAATATCGCCCGCCCCGGGGCCACATGCGCCGTGGCAGGTGCAAAGACGATTTCGCCGCGTGGCGAACAGGCCGCTAGAACCGCAACAAAAACCCAGACGAATCTTCCCATGCCGCCCCCCATTTGCGACACAAGTAAAGCCGCTTCATCTGTGGTTTGAAAGGCGTCCCTGACCTTTTCGTTGGCCAAAATACTCCCGCCGGAGGCTTCTTCACTTACAGCACATACCGGCTAAGATCAGTTGAGCGCGACAGATCGCCCAGATGCCGCTCCACGAATTCGGCGTCGACCACCACTTCATCGCCGCCCCGGTCCGGCGCGCTGAACGACAGTTCCTCAAATACCCTTTCCATCACGGTATAAAGGCGCCGCGCCCCGATGTTTTCAACGCTGCGGTTGACCTCTGCGGCAATATGCGCCAGCGCTGAAATGCCTTCGGGCGTGAAACTGACGGTTACCTCTTCGGTTGCCATCAGCGCGGTGTATTGCAGCGTCAGTGCATTGTCCGTTTCGGTCAGGATGCGGACGAAATCGTCTTCGGTCAGCGGCTGCAACTCTACCCGGATTGGCAGACGACCCTGTAGTTCGGGCAGAAGATCCGAAGGTTTGGCAATATGAAATGCGCCCGAGGCGATGAACAGGATGTGGTCGGTTTTTACGGGTCCATGTTTGGTTGAAACCGTCGTCCCCTCAATCAACGGCAACAGATCGCGCTGAACGCCTTCACGGCTGACATCGGCGCCCCGCGTTTCGGCGCGCGCGCAAACCTTGTCTATCTCGTCAATAAAGACGATGCCGCTTTCCTGCACCGCTTCCAGGGCGGCCGCTTTTACCGCCTCGTCATCCAATAGCTTATCCGCCTCTTCCGAAATCAGCAGATCATAGCTTTCCGCCACGGTCAGCCGTTTACGCGTCTTGCGGCCGCCAAAGGCTTTGCCGAAGATGCTGCCCAGATCCATTCCGGCCATGCCGCCGGGTTGACCGGGCAATTCAAACATCGGCATTGCAGGCGCAGGCTCGGCTATATCCAGCTCGATCAGCGTATCGTCCAATTCACCGCGTTTCAGCTTGCCGCGAAACATCTCGCGCGTGGCGTCGCGGGCATCGGTTCCGGCGATAGCCTCGATCACACGTTCTTCGGCGGCGGCGTAGGCGCGGGCCTTCACCTCGTCACGCATCCGGCTGCGGGTTTCGATCATTGCGGCATCGGTCAGGTCACGGATGATCTGTTCGACATCACGGCCAACATAACCGACCTCGGTAAATTTCGTGGCTTCGATTTTCAAGAACGGTGCGCGGGCCAGCTTGGCCAGGCGGCGGCTGATTTCGGTTTTACCCACACCTGTGGGCCCGATCATCAGGATGTTTTTCGGGTAAACCTCTTCGCGCAGATCGTCGGACAGTTGTTTGCGCCGCCAGCGGTTGCGCAGCGCTACCGCCACCGCCCGCTTGGCCGCATTTTGGCCTATGATGAAACGATCAAGTTCTGAAACAATTTCGCGCGGGGTCAGATCGGTCATTTCAGATTACCTCTACCGTCAGGTTTCCGTTGGTATAAACGCAGATATCGGCGGCAATCGCCATGGCCTTGCGCGCTATGGTCTCAGCGTCCAGATCGGTTTCCATAAGTGCGCGTGCAGCGGCCAGCGCGTAATTCCCGCCAGAGCCGATTGCCGCAACGTCATGTTCAGGTTCCAGCACGTCACCCGCGCCGGTTATCACGAACAGCGCCTTGCCATCGGTCACAATCAACATTGCCTCAAGGTTGCGCAGGTATTTGTCCGTGCGCCAGTCCTTGGCCAGTTCCACGCAGGCGCGCGCCAGTTGACCGGGGGCTGTCTCCAGCTTTTTCTCAAGCCGGTCCAGAAGGGTGAATGCGTCGGCGGTAGAGCCGGCAAAGCCTGCCACTACTTCATGCCCGCCGGGGTTCAGGCGGCGCACCTTTCTGGCGCTGCCCTTGATCACGGTCTGGCCAAGACTGACCTGCCCGTCGCCCGCCACCACCACCCGGCCCCCTTTACGCACCCCGATGATTGTGGTGCCGTGCCAGCCGGGAAATTTGTCATCCGCCATGATCGCCCTCCGTTTGACCCCAGATATGAGGCTGGCTGCCGCGCCATGCAACCCTTGCCCTTCCATAGCCCCTACAGGTAGCGTTGCGCCATGTCATCAAAGCAGACCCTGCACCTTTATCTTGATATCGATGCCCTTTGCCGGATCAGGGCGGGGCAGCACAATTTTTTCAAGCGGCTGATCAGGGCGGTCCGCGCCAAGGGTTGGCGGGTCGCACTACACGAAACTTCGCCGGTGGAACGGTTGCGCGCGCCCTCGCGCAACGGTCGCGCGCTTTTTCGCATGGAGGAGCCCACGCATGATGGTGCCTTGATCTGCCGACGCACCTATATTGGCCCGTTCTGGCATATCGAATCTTCAAATACGCGATGGGAATGGCCCGTCGCCAAAGCCACCTTTCCAGCGGCCGAGGTTGACCGCACGCAGGCAGACACCTTTGTGACTCAGTGGCGAAAAAGGCTCTACCCCGCCGTAAATGGGGTGCCTATGGGCGAAGGGTTCGTGTTTGTGCCGCTGCAAGGGCGCCTGACCGAGCAGCGCAGCTTTCAATCCCTTAGCCCGGTCCGGATGCTGGAGGAAACCCTGGCGCGGATGCCCGCGCGCCAGATCATGGCCACTTTGCACCCAAACGAAACCTACACCCCAGACGAATTGGCCGCGCTTGAAGCGCTGAAAGCTCGTCACACAAACCTGACCCTTCAGCGTGGCGGGTCCGAGGCGCTATTGCAGGCCTGCGACCTCGTGGTCACACAAAATTCGTCTTTGGCATTCTTGGGTTATTTCTTTGCCAAACCCGCACTGCTGTTTGCACAGATTGATTTTCACCACATTGCCGCCTCGGTTCCACATCTGGGGTTGGATGAGGCGTTCTACCGGGTCACACGGCTGCGCGCCGATTATAACGGTTACCTGTATTGGTTCTTGCAGGATCAGGCGATCAATGCCGGTCGCCCCGAATGCGAAGAAAAAATCATCACCAGCATGCGGCGCGGCGGTTGGCCGATATGAAAAAGGCGCCCGAAGGCGCCCTTTCCAGAAACGTGGGCAGCCTTAAACTGCCGAGTCGATCCAGGTTTTCAATGCGGCTTTGGGCGCGGCACCTACCTTGTTCGACACGACCTGACCGTCTTTGAACATGAACAGCGCGGGAATACCGCGCACACCCAAACCTGCCGGGCTGTCGGGGTTTTCGTCCACGTTTACCTTTACGATCTTTACTTTGCCTGCGTATTCAGACGCCAGTTCTTCCAGCGCGGGGCCGATCTGCTTGCAGGGGCCACACCATTCGGCCCAAAAATCGACCACGACGGGAATACTGGATTTGCGCACTTCTGCATCGAAAGTGGCGTCGGTGACGGCGATGGTGGCCATAAGGGTTCTCCTGCTATGTGGTTGGGGCGAACGTAGGTCCGCCCCTACGGTTCGTCAAGATACGGGGGCGGTACGAAGCGCCGCATCCAGACGTGTTGATGAAAGGGGCATCATCACCCCCGTTGCAGTCCAAAATACCGCCACCTCAATCGGGCGGTCCGGGTAAATTTGCACCATAGCCGCATGATAGGCCGCCATTTGCCGCAAGATGCCCGTCGGCACATCCTCGGGGCGGGCGGGCACGACGGCGTTGGATTTATAATCCAGCACGCGCACCAGATCCGGCCGCACCAACAGGCGGTCAATGGTGCCATGGATCAATTGCCCGCCTAGTGCCTCCAACCGCGCAACTACCTCGACCTCGGCCAGCGCGTCGGGGGCCAGAAAAGATTTCATTTCGGGTGCGGTCAGGACGCGGTGCGCTTCGGCCAAAACAGGCTCTATTTCGGTAGATAGCGCCGCGTCTTCGCCAGTCAACAGAAGGCTTTCGGCTATCATGGTCCACTGGTCCTCGGGCCAGCCGGGTAGATGTTCTAGCAATAGGTGCAGCTGCCGTCCGCGCCGCTTGGCGGCGTCTTCGTCAAGCCCGGCCTCGCCCGGCAGCGCCTTTGCCCCGCCGAGGTCTGAGGGCGACAATGCCTTTTCCGGCACTACTGGCATGGGCGGGCGCTGGCCTGCCCAGATGGGTAATTGCGCGGTGCCTTCTGTCGCGCTTTCGGCCGCGACGCCATTCGAGGGCCAATCACCATGCCCAAGCCGCTGCACGGTACCAAATGCGGCGATGGCGGCGGGTGCATTGTCCAGCGCTACCGCCCCCGCTTTTTCCATTCCGGCAGCAATCAGCGTATACCAGCTATCGGGGCCTTCACCCACGTCACCCGCGGCACAGACGATCAGCCATTTTTCGGCCCGCGTCATCGCCACATACAAAAGGCGCATCCGCTCTTGCAGGGCGCGGTCCACCTCATCGGCGCGTAGGGTGGACATGACCTCGGGCATCTCGGCGGCGACTGTGCGCCACAGGGCGGTATCGCCCGCCAGTATGATTTCGTCCCCACTTGGCGCTTTGCGCTTGGCGGTGTCGGGCAAGATGACAATCGGCGCTTCCAGCCCTTTTGCACCATGCACCGTCATCACCCGGATAGCGCGGCCCGCCCCCTCAAGCTGGCGTTTGACCTCTACATCATCCGCGGCCAGCCAGCCGAGAAAGCCGGTAAGGCTGGGCACTTCGGCCCGCTCAAACGCCAGCGCCTGCGACAAAAGTTCATCAATTCCGTCCTCGGCCTCGGGCCCAAGCCGCGCAATCAGGCGCGCCCTGCCACCGTGCCGGGTCAGCAGGCGTTCGATCAGCTCATAGGGGCGCAGAAAATCGGCGCGGTCGCGCAGGTCGTTCAGAATAGCCATCGTATCGGCGGGCGCGGCATCGCGCAGCGCTTCCCACAGATAGCCCTTGCGGGGTTGGGCCAGCGCGTAAAGCTGGGCTTCGGTCCACCCGAGCAACGGCGACCGCAGCGCCCCGGCCAACGCCAGATCATCCTCTGGCGTTGCCAAAAACGCCAGAACAGAGCCGATATCCTTCACCGCCAGCTCTGCCCCCAGCTTCAGCCTGTCCGCCCCCGCAATTGCAAGGCGCGCGGCCTTGCAGGCGCGGATCACCTCGGCGAACAGGTCTGACCGGCGCTGCACGAGGATAAGAAAGTCACCCTCATGCACCGGTCGCGCCCCCCCGTTAACGGGAATTTGCACGCCGCTATCAATCATCCGCCGGATTTCTGCGGCGATGGCGCGGGCCAATACGACAACCTCGTGGCTTTCGCCGCGTTGATCCAGCGCCTGATCCCACGGCGCATCATCCGATTTTTCGGCCTTCGGGATGACTGGCCACAGGTCTACCCGCCCGGGCATATCGGCGTTGAACGCAATGTGCTGCGGTTCGCCGCCCAGCCCCCGGTTCACCCGTTCATCAAACGTCAGGTCCACCAACCGCAAGATCGCATCGGACGAGCGGAACGAATGTGCCAGATCAAGGCTTTGAAGGGGCCGCCCGGCATCATGAAACTTCGCGGCAAAATGGGCCTGCATTTCGCTGAATTTATGCAGGTCCGCCCCTTGGAATGAATAGATTGACTGTTTTCTGTCACCCACCACAAAGATCGTGCGGGTGATGCCGCGCGCGCCCTCGCCGGCGGTAAACTCATCTGCCAGCCGTTCGATCACAGCCCATTGGCCGGGGCTGGTGTCTTGCGCCTCGTCAACCAGAATGTGGTCAATACCGCCGTCCAGCCGGAACAAAACCCATTGCGCAACGGATGGATCGGAAAGCAACGCCCCGGCGCGTTCGATCAGATCATCAAAATCAAGCCAGCCGCGGGCAGCCTTGCGCGCCGCATATCGCGGCAGATAGGCACCGGCGAATTGGTGCAACGCCAGTGTTTTTTCGGTGGCGGCAAGGGCAAGGCGGCGGGGGCGGGCAGCGGCCACGCGGGCCATCAGGTCCTCCAGTTCCGGCATCAATGACGCGGCCTTGCCCTCGCGCAGTGCTTTGGTTGGAAATGACCCTATCTTCGCTGAATATGGATCTTTTGCGCTACTTCCATTCAGCAAGACATCTTCAAGGATCGCCAGTGCAGCGGTATTGGTGCCGTCGATCCGCCCAAGTTTTACGCCTGCCTTTTGGTCATTCGTGCCACTTGTCAAAAGCTGTGGAACCAGATCCGACAGCACCCCCCCCTCGCCGCCCTCAAACACCTCGGCCGTCAGTGTACCTTCGTCAAACCCGGGGGGCAGATCAAACATCGCCAGAGCGGTATCGCGTGTAATCGGTATGGCAAATGCCCCGCTATTCCGGCTAAGGGCGGCCAATAACCGGTCCAGATCCTCGCCCGAGAAATACCGCGCCAACGCGTCCATCGCGCCTACATCCGCACCGCCCGCCAGATCTTCGACCACATCTGAACGCAGCAGCGTGCCCGCGCGTTCGTCCATTTCAGTGAAATCATGCGGCACCCCGGCTTCCAGCGGAAACCGGCGCAAAAGCGAGGCGCAGAATGAATGGATCGTTTGAATCTTAAATCCGCCCGGCGTCTCGATGGCTTTGGCAAACAGGCGCCGCGCCTCGGCCAAGCGGTCGGGTGTGATCGTGCCATCGTCGCCCAAATCTTGCAGTTCCATGCGCAGACGGTCATCAGGCAGCATCGCCCACGACCCCAGCCGCCGCAGCAACCGGTTTTGCATTTCGGTCGCGGCGGCCTTCGTATAGGTCAGGCACAGCACTTTTTGCGGCTCTGTTCCGCCCAAAAGTAACCGTGCGACCCGATCAGTCAGAACCCTGGTCTTACCCGATCCGGCATTGGCTGAAAGCCAGGTGGAGTGGTCGGGCCGGGCGGCCTGCACCTGCCGTTCAGAGGCATCATTGCGCTGCATCAGCCCAAATCCTCCGCCATTGGTTCATCAGTCAGCTCCCATTCGCCATAGCGCGACAGGTGATCATAGTCGCTTTTGTCGCGCGTTTCCCGCATGGCGCGGCGGGCGGTATAGCCCTTTTCAGGGCGCATATAGGCCGCGATCAGCCGCGCCAGTCCGGCCCAGCTTTCATTCACCATTTCAGGTGTGATTTTTGGGCTGCGCACGGCACCATCGCCGCCCAGCTGAACGTAGCTTACGCCCGCCACCGCGCGCGCGCCGATAGGTTCAAACGCGCCACGCTCGGCCATGGCGGCTTCCAGCAATAGCTGTTTGTCGAAATGCGCCATCTCTTTATCGCTCGGTGGCTTGCCGGACTTATAGTCATAGATATGCACTTGCCGGTCGGCCAGAAGGTCAATTCGGTCGGGCGTTGCGCTAAGCGTGAAAGCCGGGTTTTGCAGTGTTATAGAGCCTTTTTTCTCTATCACCACGGGCGTTCCGAGGGCGGCTCGTTCTGCCTCAGCCGCAACAAATGCGCCTGCAATCCGGGCGATGCGCGCCCGCCAAAGCCGTTGTGCGGTGGGCCATGGCACATTCTGTTGCAGCACTTCGGTAGCGTTGGCGATCAGCCGGGCCTCGGCCTCGGGCAGGTTTTCGGTGGCGGGGCGGCCTTTGATGAAACCTTCGATGATCCGGTGCAGCACTTGCCCGCGCAACCTTGGGTCGGGTTCGGGGCGCAGCGGGTCAAGCGGGCGCAGACGCAAGATCCGCTGGGCATAGACCGCGTAGGGGTTGCGGATCAGCGTCTTGATTGCGGTGACCGGAAGCGCGCGCGGGCGGGCGTCGACCGGTGGCCGGGGCGAGGGGCGCGGTGCCGATGCGACTTTATCCACAGGCTCATCCAGCGCACGCGCCCAGTTCAGCCAGACATTCCCGCGCGCAATCATCTGATCAACGGCATCCGGCCCCTCGGCATGGGGCAGGCCGCGCATCAGGTTCAACAGCCGGTTCAGCCAGCGCGAGGGCACCGTTTCGGCATCGCTGTCCCGCCGTGCCCGGCTAAGGACGACGTGCGGGGCGGCGATGGCCTGCTGAAAATCATGCGCCGAAAGCCCGATTTGGCGTTCCGGTAACAACAGGCCAGCATCCAGGCGCATACGCCGGCTAAGCCAGGGGTCTGGCGCTGGGGCGGCGGGCCAACTGCCCTCATTCAACCCCGCAAGCACGACCAGATCGGCGCCTTGCACGCGGGCCTCCAGCGTGCCCCAGATGGCGATCAGCGGATGCGCCTCGTCCGTGCGGCGCACGCTGCCTGCTTGCAGCAGGCTCATCAACAGGTCGGCGTAGTCGGGCGGCGTAAACTCTCCGCCGTGGGGGGCTTCGCGGCGCAACTCCTCAAGAATTCGCAGCGCCTCATGGCCGCCGTCCTTGCGCCACAACTCGCTTGCCTCGGCATCGCCATCCGGGCCACTGGCAAGCAGCCCCGCGAAGGTCAGATGCGTCTCTATCATTGCCGAAAGAGGCTGGCGGTGGACAGATTCGAGCCCCCCGGTGGCATGCCCAAGCCAGTCAACCCAAAGCAGCCGTTCAGGTTCGCCCTTCGCCACCGCCCACGCGCGCAGCGCGGCCATATCGGGAAAGGCGGGGCCATGGCGGCGCAGGTGCAATTCCAGTTCGCGGGTAAAGCGCAGATGCGGGCCGCGCATCTTGCCGCCGGTTGCTGTCAGCGGGTGTTTCAGCACAATCAACAGCGTCTCGACCGTCAGCTTTCGCCCCAACAGCGCCGCGACGTGGCGCAGAAAACGGCCCGGTGGGGTTAGGGGTAGCGGTTGGCCCGCGCTGTCATCGGGCACGATACCCCAGCGGTCCAATGCGGCTGCGACGCGCCGGGTGATCATTCGATCGGGGGTAATCAGTGCGGCGCGGGTGCCATTTTCGGCGGCTTCGCGCAGTACGAGCGCCACGGCCAGCGCCTCGGCGCGGGGGTCGGGTGCCTCGATCAAGGTGATGTCACGCGTGGTTTCGGGCATGTCGCGCAGGGCGGCACCTTCGTGCATCCACTGGTCCGTCACCGGGGCGGGACGCAGTGCCAACGCCACCAGCGTATTGCGGGCGGGGTCGGGGGGCGGCGTGGGCCGCCAAGCGGCCACATCCGCGGGGCCTACCCCCAACCCCCGAAGCACGGCATGAAAGCGGTATTGCGGGTGGTCCTCGGCCGGGGTGGCCCCCGATGCCAGACTGTCCCACACCGGTTGCGGCATGGAAAAATCAAACCCCGGCAAGATGATAGTGCCTTGCGGCAGGTTTGCCACCGCCTGCATGAAGGCCATCGTTGCGCCCCGTGACCCGGTCGAGCCCGCGACGATTACCGGACCTTGGGGTGGGGCCTTGGCCCAATCTTTTGCCAAGACCTCGATCACGCGGCGTTGGCGGGCGTCTGGATCCGGGGGGCTGTCGGGCGCAAAATACCGCGCCACGATGCGGATGAAAGCCAGGCTTCTGCGCCAATGTTCGGCATGGGTTTCGTCAATATTCAGCCGCTCAAGCGTGTCGGGTGTGACCCCTTCGCCCTGCATCTCGGCCATCAGAGTCGCCAGACTGTCGGCCAGATCATAAAGCCCGGTGCCGGGGGCGAAATCGGGCAGGCTGTCGGTCAGGCTGGCGACCAGCCGGGACAGTTCAAGCCGTCGGCGCAGGGGTGATACGGCGGGTGGTAGCCCGGCCAGCGGGCTGCGCCCAAGATCGGTGATCAGCGGCATACGCGGCAAAATGCGCGCGCCGTGCTGATCAAACACGTCACGCACACGGCGCTGCATCCGCGCGGTGTTGAGGTAAAGCTGCACCTGGGCCATGGCCTCGGGCGGTTGCCCATGCATTTTGTCAATCAACCCTTCGACCAGGGCTTTGGGAAAATCCACCCCCGGCGGCAATGCAAATACCTTTGGGTCAGCCATCGGCGCGCTCCAACATGGACGCGGCCAAAGCGATGCTTTCGGGGCGACCGACATCACACCAGCCGCCCTGGTGAACCACGCCAAAGGCGCGTCCCTCGGCTATCAACCGATCCCATTGCAGGTTCAGCGAAAATGCCCGGTCGGGAATATCGTCAAGCCCCACCGGATTGATGATCTGCGCACCGGAATAAACCAGCCCGGGCGCGCGCGCGATCCGCCCGTCTGCATCCAGCGCAAAGTCGCCAGCGCCCGTGTGCCCCAGCGCCCGCCCCGCCGGGACCAGTGCCAGCAGCGCGCTCATCCGGCAGCCATCCCACGCCGCGCGCAGGGTTGAAAGAACATTTGGCCCGGTCCAGACAGCATCGGTATTAAGCGTGAATACCGGTCCTGCCCCCAGCAGCGGCAGAGCCGCGCGTAACCCGCCACCGGTTTCCAGAATAGGGCCCTGTTCCGCAGAAATAAGAATGTTTCTGCCGTTTAGGTGGGCTGCGATTTGCCCCCCTAGATAATGCGTATTGACGACGATCCGCGCAACATCTGCCCCCTCAGCCAATGCCAGCGCGTGGTCGATCAACGCGCGCCCCCCGACGGGGATCAGCGGTTTTGGCTGGGTCGCGGTCAACGCCCCCATCCGTGTGCCGAAGCCGGCGGCAAACAGCATCAGCGCATTGGGTATTGGCCGCATTGGTCCTTGATCCTTTCGAGGCGTTCAGGGGTTGGGGCGGGCAGGGCCGCGTAGACGGCGGCGGCCAGACCGGCCAATTCAGGGTGCGCCAGGTTACGCCCGATATAGGCCCATGTGCGGGGTATCAGGTCAACATAATGCGGCTTTCCCGCCGCCATGCACAGCCGTGCAAAGACGCCCAAAATCCGCAAGCTGCGCTGTGCCCCCAAAAGGGCGTAGATCGCTGAAAAACGACCCTGATCCAGCCCTTTTGCGGCTGCGTAATGGGCCCGCTCGGCGGCCTCGACAGTGGGGGAAACATCGCGCCGTGCGTCTTGCAACGCTGAGACGAGGTCGTAGGCCGGATGTGCTGCCACGGCATCCTGAAAATCGAGCAACCCCAACCGTGCAACCCCCGCCCGCCCCGGCAGCCACAGCAGGTTTTCGGCGTGAAAATCCCGCAGGCTCAGCACCGGGTCTTCGCGGTTCAGCCTTGCGTAGGCTTCCTTAATCAATGCCGGTATTTCAGCCGATGCAGCACTTGCGCGGGCGCCAATACCCGGCAGATACCATTCGGGGGTCAATCGGGTCAGATCGGCCAGCGCGGGGCCATCCAGCGGCAAGACAAAATCGGGCGCAGGGTGCCGGTGCAGCGCCAAAAGAAACTGGGTGACCTCATTGTAAAGCGCGGGTTCTCGTGAAGGATCGGTGGCGATCAGCCGCGCCAAAAGATCGTCGCCCAGATCTTCCAGCAGCAAAAGCCCGTTTGGCACATTTTCAGCCAGAATTTCGGGGGCCGAAAAGCCCCGCTCGTGCAGCCAACGTGCCATTCGGGTGAAACGGGTAACATCCTCGCCACTGGCGGGGGGCGCGTCCATCAGGACTGCGGACCCATGCGTTGCCGTTAACCGTTCATAGCGGCGCGCGGACGCATCGCCTGCCAATGGGCGGCGCGTTGCCTGACCCCAGCCAGCGGCATTCAGGAAAAAAACTATCTCTGCGTCGCGCGCCGGCTCAAGCATCGTTTGTCCCTAACATGGCGAGAATGCCGGCCCAACGGGCACTACCAGATAGCGCAACCTGACGCGCCTCACCGCCGTTGGTTACGGAAAACACCAGGCGCAGGGCGTCAGATGGCTGAAGGTCCCCCAATCGTTCAGGCCATTCGACAAGGCAGATTGCGGTGTCGAATGCCTCTTCCAGACCCAGTTCGGTCACCTCATCGGGATGGCCAAGGCGGTAAAGATCCGCGTGCCAAATCTCGGCCAAGGCTATTTCATAGACCTGCACCAGCGTGAATGTGGGCGAGGGAACGTCCTCCATCCGCCCCGCTTCGGCCAGTCTGGCCTGAATCAACGCGCGCGCAAAATGTGTCTTTCCCGCCCCGATTGGCCCCTCAAGCAAAAGCACATCGCCAATTTGGAGATGTGACGCAAACCATGCCCCAAGGCGGGTGGTTGCATCAGCATCGGGCAGGGTCAGGCGAAGCGGGGGCGGATGTGTCATGCGAGGCAGTCTTACCGTGTGGCCCGCCCGCTGCAAGCCGGATTGCGGCCCAATGGGGTAGGCCGCTGCGTGACGGGTGATCGGGTAGGCAGACCCGCAGCCTTCTGCCGGCTGATTTTCGCGTTGTGGGTAGAAAAGCCGAGGGTGTCAGCCGGATAAATCTTGACAGATCAAGTCGTGTTTGTGGCCTCGGATGCAGGGGCAGGTACAAATTGCCGCGGCGTTTCAGCTTGCTTTTTTACCCCAAAATGGGACAACCTGTGGCAGAAGGTCAGGGCAAAAACCTGCTCAAAAGTTTGATGTTTTTTGGTTCAAGGCTTGGCGGGTGACGTCTAAGCCAAACCTAACCAGCGGGGGCACATGATGATGACCGATAAATTCCTTCGGGCACTGGCCGCATTTTTCATGCTGATAACCATGGCCGTTGCAGCCCCCGTGCAGGCGCAGGAATTGGGACGTTTTTTGCCGGGGCTGGAGCCTTCGGAACTTGTCGAGGGGGCTACCGGCTTTGGCCCCGTTGGTGCCGAGATTCCGGTGGCCCCGGTTCTGAAAGGGTCCGATACCGTTGGTTACGCATTTCTTACATCGGATTTTGTGGGAACAACCGGTTACTCAGGCAAGCCCATCCATGTGGTTGCGGCGGTGTCACCTGATGCGGTGATAACCGGCGCCAAGTTGGTGGAACACTCAGAGCCGATCGTGTTGATCGGGATTCCCGTGGCCAAGGTCAATGCGATGATTTCGGGCTATATCGGGATGGATCTGAAAGCCGAGGCTGAAAGCGGCGGATCTTCGCATGACATTGATATTATCTCCGGGGCGACGGTTACGGTGATGGTCATCGACGATTCACTGGTCCGGTCGGGGCTTAAGGTGGCGCGGTCGCTTGGGCTGGGCGGCTTGGCGTCGGCAGATACGGGCGCGGCGCGGCGCGAGGTGGACATGACCACCCAAGAGGCGCGCAGCTGGGAAGAGTTGTTGGGCGACGGCTCTGTTCGCCGCTTGTCGCTGAGTGTTGGGCACATCAACGAGGCATTCGCCGCCACTGGCGATAAAAAAGCCATTGCCCGCCCTGAAAAGGGTGATCCGGAAGATGACTTTATCGACATGAACATGGCGCTGGTCAGTGTGCCGACAATAGGTAAAAGCCTGTTGGGAGAATTGGAATATGCCAACCTGACGAAATGGCTGGGCGAAGGCGAACAGGCAATTCTGGTTACCGGCCGTGGGCCTTATTCGTTCAAAGGGTCGGGCTATGTGCGGGGCGGCATTTTTGACCGGATCCATCTGTTGCAGGGGGATCATTCCGTCCGCTTCAATGACAAGATGCACCGCCGGCTGAATTTGCTGGCACCGGCTGACGCCCCCACGTTCACCGAGGTGGATCTGTTCAAGATTCCGGCGGATAGCGGTTTTGACCCGGCGCAACCCTTTCGGTTGCAACTGCTGGTGCAGCGGGCAATCGGGGCGGTGGACAAGGCATTTCTGACTTTTGACCTGGATTACAAGCTGCCTGAAACCTATCTGATGCCGCTGTCGGTGGCTCAGGCGGTGCCCGCTGCTGCTACGGCAGATACAGACGATGCCGAAGCGGCCGCCAAACGCGCCCTGTGGCAGCGGATCTGGCATGATCGCACCCCCGAGATCATCGTGCTGGCTGGAATGCTGGGCGTGCTGACGCTGACCTTCTTCTTTCAGTTTCAGGCCACCGCGAACGAGCGGCGCTTCTATTGGTTCCGCATCGCCTTTCTGACAATGAGCCTGTTTTTCATCGGCTGGTATGCGAACGCACAGCTTTCGGTTGTCAATCTGATGGCCTTGGCGGGGGCGTTAAGAAGTGGCTTTACTTGGGACGCGTTCTTGCTGGATCCGCTAGTGTTTATTCAGTGGTTTGCGGTGGCGGCGGCGCTGTTGTTCTGGGGGCGTGGGGCCTATTGTGGGTGGCTGTGCCCCTTTGGTGCGCTGCAAGAGTTGACCAATCAGATAGCGCGCGCGCTGCATATCCCGCAGTGGGAATTGCCCTGGGGCCTGCATGAGCGGCTTTGGCCAATCAAATATATCATATTCCTTGGGCTGTTTGGTATGTCACTCGCGTCGATTTCGATGGCTGAACACTATGCCGAAGTGGAGCCGTTCAAGACCGCAATCATTCTTAAGTTTGTGCGTGACTGGCCATTTGTCGTCTTTGCGGTCACCTTGCTGATTATCGGATTGTTCGTTGAGCGGTTCTATTGCCGTTACATGTGTCCCTTGGGGGCGGCGCTGGCCATTCCGGCGCGGATACGCATGTTTGACTGGCTGCGCCGGTATCGGGAATGCGGCAACCCATGTCAGACCTGCGCGATCGAGTGCCCCGTGCAGGCAATTCACCCCACAGGTGAAATCAACCCGAATGAGTGTATCAACTGTCTGCATTGTCAGATGCTGTATCAGTCGCACGACCGTTGTCCGGTGGTGATAAGAAAAGACAAACGCCGTGCCGGCGATAAGATGTCGGCAGCGGCCAATGAGAAAGCGTTGGGGCAGATCCTGTCCCGCAAAAACTAAACCCAAGGAGAGAAAGATGACCGAAAAACAAGGGAAATCCGGGCTGACCCGCCGGGGAGTGTTGGGCGCTACCGCAACCGGTGCCGTTCTTGGAACCACAGGAATGGCTGCAAGCCTGTTTGCCGCCAAGGCCGCCAAGGCGCAGGGCACTACCCCAAAGTTTGAACTCGCGCCGGGCGAACTGGACGAATATTACGGCTTCTGGTCCTCGGGCCAGTGCGGCGAAATGCGGATTCTGGGCTTTCCGTCAATGCGCGAATTGATGCGTGTGCCGGTGTTCAACCGTTGTTCAGCCACCGGCTGGGGCCAGACGAACGAGAGCCTGAAGATCCTGACCGAGGGCCTGTTGCCGGAAACCAAAGAGTTTTTGGCAAAGAAAGGCATGAAAACCTACGATAACGGCGACCTGCACCACCCGCATATGTCGTTCACCGATGGCACCTATGATGGCCGTTATCTGTTCATGAATGACAAGGCCAACACCCGCGTTGCCCGTGTGCGTTGTGATGTGATGAAATGCGACAAGATCATCGAAATCCCGAACGCCAAGGCAATTCACGGTCTGCGTCCGCAGCGTTTCCCGCGCACAGGCTATGTCTTTGCCAATGGTGAGGATGAAACGCCGATCGTGAACGATGGCACCGTTCTGGATGATCCCAGCCAATATGTGAACTTCTTTACGGCGATTGATGGCGATGAAATGACCGTTTCCTGGCAGGTCATGGTCTCGGGCAATCTGGACAACACCGATTGTGACTATCAGGGCAAATATGTCTTTTCGACCTCCTACAACTCGGAAATGGGTATGAACCTGGCCGAGATGACAGAAAGCGAAATGGACCATGTCGTGGTCTTCAACATCAAAGAGATCGAGAAGGGTGTTGCATCGGGCGATGTTCAGATGCTCAAGGGTGTGCCGGTCATTGACGGGCGCAAAGAGAAGAACAAGAAATACACGCGCTACATCCCGATCCCCAACAGCCCGCATGGCTGTAATGCCTCACCTGACGGCAATTACATCGTGATCAACGGCAAACTGTCACCGACCTGCTCGGTAATTGATGTGCGCAAACTGGACGCCATCTTTGAAGAAGACGCCGACCCGCGCAGCTGTATCGTTGCGGAACCGCAACTGGGTCTTGGCCCGCTTCATACCGCGTTCGATGGTAAGGGGATGGCCTATACCACGCTGTTCATCGACAGCCAGATCGTGAAATGGGATATCGAAAAGGCAATCAGGGCCTACGCTGGCGAAGAGGTTGACCCGATCATCAGCAAGGTGGACGTGCATTATCAGCCCGGTCACAACCACACCACCATGGGCGAAACGAAAGAGGCCGATGGCAAGTGGCTGCTTTCGCTTAACAAGTTCTCCAAAGACCGCTTCTTGAATGTCGGCCCGCTGAAGCCCGAGAATGAACAGCTGATTGATATTTCAACCGATGACATGAAAGTGGTGCATGACGGCCCGACCTTTGCCGAACCGCATGACGTGGTATTGGTGCGTGCAGATATCGTGAACCCGGTCAATGTGTGGGACCGCAATGACCCGATGTTCGAGGAGGCGCGTAAACAAGCCGAGGCAGACGGTGTCGTGCTTGAGGATGGCCACGACGAGGTTATCCGCGATGGTAACAAGGTCAGGGTTTACATGTATTCCATTGCGCCGACCTTCAGCCTTGAAAAGTTCACCGTGAAACAGGGCGACGAGGTAACGATCTATATTACCAATATCGACGACGTCGACGACCTGACCCATGGTTTCACGCTAGGAAACCACGGCATTGCGATGGAAATTGCGCCCCAGGCCACGGCCTCGGTGACGTTCACCGCCGACCGACCGGGGGTCTATTGGTACTACTGCCAGTGGTTCTGCCATGCGCTGCATATGGAAATGCGTGGCCGGATGCTGGTGGAACCGGCAGGCGTCTGATCCTTGCGCAGGTTTTTAACCCTGATCTGTGTGTTGCTGCTGCCGTCCCTCGGGGCGGCAGCAGATATTGCGGTGTCGCCCGGCAAGGGCGGCATCACTTCGGCATTGGCCTTGGCCGAAGCGGGGGACCGGCTGATCCTGACCCCTGGCACCTATGAAGAAAACCTCGTGCTGGACCGTCCGGTCACGCTGATCGGCAATGGTGCCGTTCTGCAAGGCACCGGTGTGGGCAGCGTTATTACCGTGACCGGGCCGGATGTTGTGGTAGAGGGGCTGATCATTCAGGGCTCTGGCTCATCGCATGAATCTATCGACTCGGGCGTGCAGCTGACCAAAACCGCCAAGCGTCCCATTGTCCGGGGAAATACCCTGCTGGGCAATCTGTACGGCGTCGACATTCACGGCGCGCATGACGCGCTGGTGGTTGGCAATATGATCCGCGGCCGACAAGATCATCGGATGAACAGCCGGGGCAATGGTGTCTATGTCTGGAACGCGCCCGGTGCAGTGGTTGCGGACAATGACATCATGTGGGGCCGCGACGGCATTTTTGTGAACACGTCAAAGAACAACATCTTCCGCGACAACACTTTCCGCGATCTGCGGTTTGCGGTGCATTACATGTATGCCAACCGCTCGGAAGTGACGGGCAATGTGTCACTGGGCAATGATCTTGGCTATGCGATCATGTTCTCTGACCGGGTCAAGCTGAACGGCAATGTGTCGGTGAACGATAAAGAGCATGGCTTGATGCTGAACTACGCCACCAATTCCCAGGTCGTCGGAAATCTGGTGCGAGACGGCAAGAACCTTTGCCTGTTCATGTACAACGCGCAGAAAAATCTGGTGCAGGGCAATCGGTTCGAGGGCTGCCAGATCGGCATTCACTTTACCGCCGGGTCTGAACGCAATCAGGTCACCGAAAACGCCTTTATCGGCAACCGCACACAGGTAAAATATGTGTCGACGCAGTGGGTGGAATGGTCTGCCAACGGCATTGGCAATTATTGGAGCGATTTTGCCGCCTATGACCTGAACGGTGACGGGCTGGCCGATATGCCCTATCGCCCCAATGACAGTATGGACCATATCCTGTGGTCGCAACCGGCGGCGAAATTGCTTTTGGGTTCGCCCGCCGTGCAGTTGGTGAAATGGTCGCAATCGGCTTTTCCGGCACTATTGCCCGGTGGGGTGATTGATAGCCACCCGATGATGCGCCCGGTGGAAATTGCGGTGCCTGAAGTAGCGCCGCCAGAAAAGAGTGCAGACCTTGGATAATATCTTGCGGATTGACGGTTTGGGAAAGCGTCGGGGGGGGCGCCTTGTTCTGGATGACGTCTCGTTGGCCCTGCGGCCCGGTGAGCGGGTGGCGCTGTTGGGCCACAACGGTGCCGGCAAATCGACGCTGATGAAGCTTGTTCTGGGGCTGATACGGCCGGGCACCGGTAGTATTACAGTGGCTGGGGCCGCACCGGGCAGTCTGGTTGCCCGCCGTGCCACCGCCTACCTGCCCGAGAATGTGGCGTTTCACCCGGCGCTGACCGGGTGCGAACAGCTGTCGCTATTTGCGCGGCTTGCGGGTGAACCGCTGGCCGGTGTCGCGCCGCTGCTCAAACGCGTTGGTCTGGCCGAGGCCGCTGACCGCCGCCTTGGCACCTATTCCAAGGGTATGCGCCAGCGTCTGGGCATGGCGCAGGTGCTGTTGGGCCGCCCCGGCGTCGCACTGCTGGACGAGCCCACTAGCGGGCTGGACCCGGCCTCGCGCCACGAGCTTTACACGATCATTGATGAAATGGCCGCCCAGGGCACAGCCCTGCTGATTGCGAGCCATGCCCTGACCGAGGTCGAGGCCCGCACCGACCGTATTGCCATCATGAAGCAGGGTCGGCTTCTGGCCGACGATACGCTGGCCAAGCTGTCGGCGCGCGCGGGCCTGCCGACGCGCATCCGCGTTACCGCAGCGCCGGGGATGTCGGCGCAACTGGTTACCGCGCTGGGTGGCACGCCGGTGAATGGCACCGCTGTCGATTTGGCGGTGGCTGCGGGTGACAAGATCGATCAGATGCGCCGGATCATCGCATTGGGTGACGCGGTCGCGGATTTTGAGATTACCCCCCCCGGCCTGGAAGACCTTTACCGCCATTATTCCGCACAGGTGTCGCAATGATCGCTCGGATATTTGCCATTGCCGGAACCGAATTCCGCATCGCACTGCGCAACCGCTGGGTTCTGGTGGCCACGGTCATCATGGTGCTGTTTGCGCTGGCGCTGACATTCGCGGGCAGCGCGCCGACGGGGGTTCTGGGGGTCGATATGCTGACCATCTCGGTCGCCTCGATGACCACGCTGGCGGTATACCTTGCGCCGCTTCTGGCGCTGATGATCGCCTTTGACGCTATCGCTGGCGAAGCCGAACGCGGCACGCTTGCGTTGACGCTGACCTATCCGGTGACCCGAGCCGAGATCCTCGCCGGCAAGTTTGCGGCACATCTGCTGGCGTTGTTACTGGCGATGGCGCTGGGGTTTGGCACGGCGGGGCTGGTCAGCGCGCTTTCCGGTGGGGCAAGCGTGCAAAGCCTGATCTCGCTGGGGCGGCTGATTGCGACGGCGGCGTTGTTGGGTGCGGTCTTTTTGGCGTTCGGCTATGCGCTGTCGGCGCTGGCGGGCAGTGCGGCGGCGGCGGCAGGGTTGGCCGCAGGTGTCTGGCTGGTGCTGGTGGTGCTGTTCGATTTGGGGCTTTTGGGCGCCTTGGTCGTGGATAATGGCGGAGTTTTCACCCAGCATGTGTTTCCGTGGCTGATGACGGCCAACCCCGCCGATGCCTTCAGGCTGTGGAACATTGGCGCCTCTGACGGAATCGCGATGGCGTCTGGCCTTGGCGGCGTCGCGGGTGGCTTGCCGGGCTGGGCCGCGCCATTGTCGCTGATCTTGTGGTTGCCGGTGGCGTTTTTGCTGGCGCGGCTTGCTTTTGGAAGGGTCGAACCATGAGAATGATCGCGCTTCTTGCGGCTGTGGCTGCCTGCCAGCCCGATACGGCGCCGCCGCCTGAACCGGTGACGATGACCGAAGATGCATTGGGCTATTTCTGCCAGATGAACATTGCCGATCACGGCGGGCCAAAGGGGCAGATTCACCTGAAAGGATTACCGCAACCGCTGTTCTTTCCGCAGGTGCGTGATTTGGTCGCCTACCTGAAGGGGCCCGAACGCGAGGCGGATATTACCGCAGTTTACGTTACCGACATGGGCGTTGCCCCTAGCTGGGCGTTTCCCGGAAACGATAACTGGACCTTAGCCGAAACTGCGGTATTTGTGGTGGATGCGGGGGTGCGCGGTGGTATGGGCGCCCCTGAAATCGTGCCTTTTGCAGATCGACAGGCCGCACAGGAATTTATCGCACGCTATGGCGGCACCCCGATGAGCCTGAATGAAATACCTGATGACGCGGCGCTTGGCCCCGTTGATCTGGATGCAGAATTGGAGGACCCGAAATGATCCCGATGCTCAACCGTCGCCGGTTTTTAACGATCAGCGCCGCTGCGCTTTGCTTGCCCTATGCCGCCCACGCTGCGGTGCCGGTGGCAGAATGGCACGGCACCGCACTAGGCGCGGGTGCTAGTTTGCGGCTGGTAGGTCAAACCCCTGCTGCTGCCGCGCCGGTTTTTGCGGCGATAGAGACAGAGCTGAAGCGGCTTGAGAATATCTTCAGCCTGCATCGTGCCGGTTCTGAGCTATCGAAACTGAACCGTACCGGGCAACTGGCGGACCCTTCTGCTGAGATGCTGGAATTGCTGACCCTGGCAGGGGCCGTGCATCAGGCGACGAATGGCGCGTTTGATCCGACGGTGCAGCCGTTGTGGCAGCTATGGGCCGAAGGGCTGGGACAGTCGCCAGAGCTTGCCGAACTGACGCAAGCACGCGCACTGATCGGTTGGGATGATGTGCGGATTTCCTCGGACGCGATCCGCTTTGCGCGCCCCGGCATGGCGATGACGCTGAATGGTATCGCACAGGGCTATATTACCGACCGTGTGGCGGGCCTTTTACGCGCGAAAGGCTTTACCGATGTGCTGGTGGATATGGGCGAGATAGCGGCTTTGGGTCAGCGCCCGGATGGCGGCAATTGGGAGGCTGGCATTGCCACCCCAGAAGGGCAAATCGTGCATCGCGTTCAATTGCGTGACCGGGCTTTGGCAACCTCTGCACCGCTTGGTACGGTTTTGGATGTTGCGGGCAATGTGGGCCATATTCTGAATCCAAAAAACGGCCAGCCTGCTACTTTGCGGACACTGGTTTCTGTCTCGGCGGAACGTGCGGCACTGGCTGACGCGCTTTCGACCGCGTTTTGTTTGATGGACGATACCGCCATCGCCCAGGCGATGAGTATCTATCCCGAGGTGCGGCTGGAAGTTTCCTGAAAGCCTGACCCTAACACAAAAGGGCGCACCCAACACCTGTCGGGTGCGCCCTCGATTTCGGCATGAAGGTGAGAGACTTTACCGCTGAAACCTTCCTTTGAACCGCATGAAGCTGGCTATGGCTCCAAGGATCGCTGACCCAGCCTTATTTCGCCGTTGCGCGCAGCATCCACGCGGCGGTTTCGTGAAAACTTGATCGTGCGGTGATCAGATCGGCGGTAACCGGGTCGTTGCCCTCATCGGCTGTCTTGATCAGCCCGTGCAGGCGCTTGGCAACTGCGGCGTGATCCTGCGCCAGATCATCAACCATATGCTGCGCCGAGGGTGCGTCGGTTGGATCCTTGACGCATGACGCGGCGATGATGTCGTCAAGCCGCATCGGGGTCAATTGCCCCAACGCGCGAATACGTTCAGCAATAACATCGGCGGCCTCGAACATGTCTTGATACTGTTCTTCGGTCAGGTGATGGATTGAAAAGAACATCGGCCCTTCGACATTCCAATGATAGGCGTGAGTTTTGAATACCAGCCGATAGGTATCTGCCAGAGCAACCGACAGGCCCTTGGTAATCTCTGAAATGTTTTTGACACCCGTCTTTACGTCGTTGGCTTCGGGAATGACGTTCATGGCTTTGGTCGTCGTGTTCATCTCTTGACCCTTTCCTGCGTCGTTTGTGGCGCATTGAATTACGTCCGGCCGGGATGGCCTTGCATCCTCAACGCGCCCACCGGGGGGTTGGTTCCCATGTGAATTGCGCCCGGTTTCGGCCGGAACCGCAAGGCTGATGGCGCGTTGGTCTGTCAGTGCGCCAAGACTTGCGGCGCCCCTGAAGTAGGAGAAACACGATGAAAAATCTACTGATCACGACTGCCCTGATCGGGGCGTTTGCCACTTCGGCGAGTGCTCAAACCGCCGATGGTGTGACGATATTCCGCGATATGGCCGACCCGATGGAGCTGCATGCCTCTAGCTTCATTGGAACCCGCGTCTATGCCTCGGAGGCGGCCTATGAAGATACCGAGGCAAACGGTATGCAGGATGGTTGGGAAGACATCGGTGAAATCAATGATGTCATTTTAACCCGTGACGGTCAGGTTGCGGCTGTCTTGGTAGATATCGGCGGCTTCCTGGGGATCGGTGAACGTCAGGTGGCGGTCGATATGGGTGCGCTGCGCTTTGTGACGGATAGCGCAACGCCCGATGACCCGGATGATTATTTTCTGGTGATGACCGCGGCGCGTGCAAACTTGGAAGACGCCCCTGAATATCATTGGGATAGCGCTGCAACCAGTGTCGCCCCGCCTGATCCGGCGGCCGCTATCATAGACCCTGCCGCACCTGGGGAGGCCGCACCCGCAGTTGGTGCCACAGCGCCAGCACACGAAGTAACCGTGCGTGATGGCTATGTTGTGGCCGCACCCGAAATGCTGACGGTCGACAAGCTGACCGGGGCTGAGGTTTATGACAGCACAGATGCCCATATCGGAGAGGTTTCGACACTGGTCGTCAATACCGAAGGCGGGATGGACCACGCGGTTATCGACGTTGGTGGTTTTCTGGGGATTGGTGCCAAACCTGTGGCGCTCCCGCTCGATCAGATTGATATTTTGATGGAGGAAGACGGCTCTGATCTGCGCGTGTATGTGCCAATGACAAAAGAACAGCTAAAGGGCCTGCCAAAGTTTGAAGGCTAACCCCTTTTGGCCAGACCCTGCAGCGGGCGGCTCTGTTTCGCTGCGGGGTGTTGAGTCCGTAAATCTGCAAAAGGAGAAATCCGATGACACGCTTTCTACTGCTTTTTCCATTTGTGGCTGCGCTGGCAGCCTGCGAAACACCGGGGCAGAATGCCTTGGCGGGTGCGGCCATCGGTGCTGCCGTTGCCGATGATGATGATCGCCTTGCTGGTGCGGCGCTGGGCGGTGCGGCAGGGCTTGTCGCGGGTGAACTGGTTCGTCAGTCCAACACCGCGGGCAAATGTGTTTACCGCGACGCCAGAGGACGTGAATTCATCGCGGCTTGCTAAACCCCATGGGCCGCCGCCCCTTCTTAGGGTGCGGCGGCCTCTGTCTCGATTTCAGATGTGATCGGAAAGTCGACAGTGATCGCGACATGGCCGTGAGTGTCGGCGGATACTGTACCACCAAGTTGCTCTGTAAAAGCAGATATCAGTTTGGTGCCCATATTCATTGGCGTGGTTTCACTATCATAACCCGGCCCGTCATCTGTAATGGTCAAACGCAACATTCCATCGGCTATGGCGCCAAAAGATACCGCCAAATGCCCCCCATCGCGCCCGGTGAAGGCGTGTTTATACGCGTTCGAGACGATTTCATTGGTCAGTAACCCAAGCTGCATCGCCCGGTCGCCGTCCAGATCAACAGCCGCAATCTTTAGCATTACCTGTGCCTTGTTCCCATAGGAATGGCTGATCGTTTCAATCAGCCGCGTCAGATAGGGCTGCACATTTACCTTGTCAAACTGGTCCGACCCATACATCTGCTGATGCACGTCCGTCATGGCATTTATCCGGCCCATCAGCGCGGTTTTGTTGGCCGGCGGGATATCCTCAAGCCGGATTAATGAAATGACCGTTTGCAGGTTGTTTTTGACGCGGTGGTGAATCTCGCGTAGCAGATGGTCGCTTTTTTCATTAGCGCGAATAAGTTCGGCCTGCCGGACCTCATCTGTTTTCAACACCCTCAAAAGCCAGATTGATAGAAACCCGGCACTTAACGCGATAGGTAGAAAAATCAGCGATTCTGCGCGTAGCTGTTTCCAGAAATTGCTGAAAACCGTGGCCTCGTTCAGCCCCACGATCGCAATCAGCGGCCAGTCGTCCAGTGCCCAATAGCCAACCATGCGTTTGGTTCCATCAACGGGCGATCTTGCCTGGTACCAGCCGTTCGACGTGGATTTCAGGTGAAGGAACAGCTCGGATTGTGACAAGTCACGCGGCGCGATTGGCGGCGCGCGGGCGATCATCATCCCATCGGTCGCAATCAGCGCCAAAGTTGATCCCTTATCGACCCCCATCGCAGCTGACATTTCCGCAAGGGATTGCGCCGGGATGGCAATGGTTGCGGCGCCATGAAAAACACCGTCCTTTGAAAGTCGTCGGGCCAGAATTATGACTTGCTCACCGGAAAGCCGTTCAGTGACCACGGGAGAAATCGTCAACTCCATCCCATTTCTGATCTTGCGAAAATAGCTGCGGTCGCTGATGTCAATTATCGAAGGGTTCTCAAGGCTGCTGAAGGCCAACGTGCCTTGTGCATCATAGACCGAGTATTGATAGTCTGGGGGCAGGTCGCGCACCGCCTCACCGATGTCACGCACCGTTGCACCTGAGGCGATAGGCGCCCCGCGCAATGCGTCCTCCATTCGCCGCAATGCCTGTGCGCTGGCTTGCAAGACCCACGAATACTGCGTGGCAACCACATGTGCGGTGCGATGGGCCTGCACCTGCGCGGCGTTGCGTACCGACGTGAACTGTCCATAGGCCAACAGATAAACCAGCGCCGCCACGAACAAGATCAGAACCAACCCGCTGACGCGGATCACCTTGCTTGCGCGAAAGACTGTTTTGGCCATACCGGAGGCACTCCACCCATCGTCGTAACCAAGAAAACCACTGCCAGCAAACGATCTGGGCGATGTCATAAAAGGGTCTAACGCCGCAAGATACGGACCTTTGTCCCTGTAAGCTGCACAATAAATCAGTGTTCCGCAACAGTTCTTGTTCAGTTTGGGCGGGGATATGTCAGACTGTGGATTGGGCACAAAACCCGATGCAACATTTTGTGTTGATCCCGGAAAGTGAGGCAATACATGACTGTTTCAGTGGAAATTCTAGAGGGCAGGCTGTTTGCCCAGCGTCGTTTGCTGGTACGGCTTTTGGCAGAACTCGCGCCGGGTTTGGGGGGGCAAGCGTGGCTTGACCGTTTCATGCCAGACACCACCGGCGTCGCGGATGCGCAAGAAGACCCCGGCGCGGTCCCCGATCCGGCTTTTGCGGTCGAGGCCGCTGTCGCACAGGAACACCGGCTAATGGCCGCCGAAGTGCGACGCATCCTGGCCGGTTTGCCACAGGACCCTGCAAAGCCTTAGGGCTGTGTTGGTTCAAGCCGCGTTGGCGGGTGGCCCCGGCAGTTGCCCGCCGGGGTTGGTTCAATGGTTTAGTCAATCTTATCGGCAACCGCCTGGGCAAAGGCCTCTACCATCGAGTGGTAATAGAGCGGGCTGTCGATGGTCAGCAAAGTCGGGTCGGTGCCTTCGGGCAGGTAAATCACCGCCTGATCAAAGCTGACGGCCAGGTCAAACGCATCAAACGCGCTGTTATCGGTTTCCGAGGTAATCGCTACCTTGCCGACCAGTTTCGATTCCGCCAGGCCGTGAACCGCATCTAGCGTGGAGGCCAGTTCAACCTCGTCAATATCAACCGAGATTTTGGCGCCATCACTACCTTCGGGGGCAATTTTGTCGGTCAGGCGTGCAACGATCGCCTCTTTCAGGTCACCGGCAACCGTGGTCAGGTGTTCGGCGGCTTTCGGGTTCTGAATTGCGCTCATATCAAGGGATACGTCGACATCCTTGATCATCGTGTCCGCCATGGCAAGCGAGGCGGTTCCCAGAAGGGCGCAGGTTAGGGCGGGGGTAAGAAATCTGCGGATCATACCAAAAACTCCGTTCTTTGTGGTGGCTGCCAGTCAAGCGGCCTTACACATCAAACGCCGAAACCGGGTATGAGTTCCGTAAAGTGCTATCTTACGGCTAATCAGCGCCCCATTAAGCCTATCTCCGCGCCGCATCGTTCTGGACTGATTGGCAAGGCGCCGTCCTGCGCGCTAGACTTGGATGCAACCCCGCGCCGTTGCGGCAGTTCTCTGCCAGTTTCCTGCGCCTCATATCGAAATGACGGAGCTCTCCATGACCCAAGCCATTATCATCGAAAAGTCCGACGAGACCCAAACCGCCGCGTTGCGTGACATAGATCTGCCGCCCCTGGCAGAGGGTGAAGTGGCGGTGGATATTGCCTATTCCACGCTGAATTACAAAGATGCGCTGGCGCTGACCGGCGCGGCACCGGTTGTGCGCAGTTTTCCGATGGTGCCGGGGATTGATTTGGCCGGGGTCGTGCGCCACAGCCAGCACCCCGATTACGCGCCCGGCGACCGGGTTGTGCTGAATGGCTGGAGCGTGGGCGAGAAATATTGGGGTGGGCTGGCCACGCGCGCGCATCTGCGTGGCGAGTGGCTGGTGCCGCTGCCCGAGGGGGTTTCAATGCGTCAGGCGATGGCCATTGGCACAGCCGGCTACACGGCGATGCTTTGTGTGATGGCGCTTGAGGCTAATGGCGTGACGCCTGACAGCGGCGAAGTCGCGGTGACCGGGGCCTCGGGGGGTGTGGGTAGCGTGGCCGTCGCGCTGCTGGCTGCCGAGGGCTATTCAGTGGCCGCCGTCACAGGCCGCGAAAGCGAGGCGGCTTATCTAATGGCGCTCGGCGCTTCATCGATTGTGGCGCGCGAAGAGTTGACGGGTAAGCCGCGCGCTTTGAACAAGGAACGCTGGGCAGGTGCGATTGATGTGGTGGGCGGCACGGTGTTGGCGAACCTGATTTCGATGATGAAATATCGCGGCACGGTTGCGGCATGCGGCCTGGCAGGTGGGATGGATCTGCCCAGCTCGGTCGCGCCGTTCATTCTGCGCGGTGTAACGCTGGCCGGGGTAGATAGCGTGATGTGCCCACGTCCCCAACGGATCAAAGCATGGCAACGGCTGGCGCGTGATCTTGATATGGATAAGCTGGAATCAATGGTGGTCGAGGTGGCCCTGAAAGACGTGATCGCAACCGCCCCGAAATTCCTCAAAGGGCAAGTGCGTGGCCGGATCGTCGTGCCCGTCGCCCCTGAGCTTGCCTGACGGCACCGCAACGGTAACTGATCGGGGCTGATCAAGGATGATTTGACCTTGCGGCAATACCAGCCAAAGGAAGGCGCGGTTGGAAAAACCATTGTTGGCGATGCTATCCGATCCAGCATTGACGGGGAACATCGCTGGACGGCCAGGATACTTTGCGTGGTGGCCCGCTGATGGCGCGTCAGGTGTCAATCCATCCAGTCGCCCTCAAACCCCTTCGGGATCAGCAGGTTATGCCGCCCGAGGTTGTCAATTCCACGCTCTCCCACCAGCCCCATCGTGGTCAGCAGCTCTTTTTGGATCACCTCCAGCGCCTTTGTCACGCCCGCCTCGCCCATCGCGCCCAGACCATTGACATAAGCGCGCCCGATATAGGTGCCCCTGGCCCCCAAAGACAGCGCCTTCAACACGTCTTGCCCCGACCGGATACCGCTATCCATATGCACTTCGATCTGATCGCCCACCGCATCCAGTATGGCCGGTAGCGCCCGGATTGACGACAGCGCCCCGTCCAACTGCCGCCCGCCATGGTTGGACACGATGATCGCATCCGCCCCAACGGCCAGCGCCTTGCGGGCGTCGTCGGCATCCATGATGCCTTTCAAGATCACCTTGCCGCCCCACATTTCCTTGAACTTGGCAATCCGCGCCCAATCCAAGGACATATCAAACGCCTCTGCCGTCCATGTCGCAAGGTTCGTCGGGTCCGAAACCCCCTTGGCATGGCCCACGATATTGCCAAAGAACCGCCGCTTGGTTTGCAGCATCCCAAGGCCCCATTGCACCTTGGTCATCATATTGGCAATTGACGCGGGCGTCAGTTTCGGCGGCGTCGAAAGCCCGTTTTTCAGGTCCTTGTGCCGCTGCCCCAAGATCTGCAAATCCACGGTAATCACGATGGCCGAACATTTTGCCGCCCGCGCCCTTTCAAACAACCGCCGCATGAAATCATCGTCTTTCAGCGTGTAAACCTGAAACCAGAACGGCTTGGTCGTATGCTCTGCCACATCCTCAATCGAGCAAATGCTCATCGTGGACAGCGTAAACGGCACGCCAAACTTTTCGGCCGCTTTTGCCGCCAGAATCTCACCATCCGCGTGCTGCATCCCGGTCAAGCCAACGGGGGCCAGCGCGACCGGCATCGCCACCTTTTCGCCAATCATCCGGCCTTCGGTGCTACGCCCCGACATATCGACGGCAACCCTTTGGCGCAGTCGCAATTGCGCGAAATCAGATGAATTTTCCCGAAAGGTCTGTTCGGTATAGCTGCCGCTCTCTGCATAATCGTAAAACATCTTTGGCGTGCGGCGCTTGTGCAGGCGTTTCAGGTCATCAATGCAGGTGATCACGGGCATGGCAGTCTTCCCCTTTGGGTGATGCTTTTGCCTACCAACCCCGCACCGCCTGCGCAACTGCCTACGAAAAAGCGTGCGGCGCTGGCGGTAAGTTGGCAGCAGGCCGATTATCGCCTTGTCGTGCCGGGTCTATTTGATAACTTTACCCTGACCCGCCGAAAGACCCCCGGCCTGGTGGCGGCTTTGCTGATGGGGTGGATGTTCCCGGTCGGCGGAATTGCAACTTGTCACTATGATAAGTGTTGAATGTTATCCATAGCGCCCAGACGGACCAAAACCATCTTGCACTCATATCCTCAGGATTAAGGCTAAATGAAAGCTGTCGTTTTTACCGCAAAGAACACCGTGCAGTTCACCGATTTGCCGGACCCCAAGCCAGGCCCCGGTGAGGTTTTGGTCGAGGTCAAGGCAAGCGGGATTTGCCACACCGACTTTGAGGTGCTGAAGGACAATTACGGCACCGGCGCGTTTCCTGTTGTGCCCGGCCACGAGTATGCTGGCATCGTGGTCGAGGTCGGGTCTGGCGTAGCCAACGTCAAGACTGGTGACCGGGTCGCTGTTGATCCAAACCTGGAATGCGGGACGTGCCGTGCCTGCAAGCGTGGTTGGGCGCATCTTTGCGAAAATCTTGGGGCTTACGGCGTCACGACCCACGGCGGCTTTGCCGAGCGAAGCCTCGTCAAGGCCTCTGCCGTTCATTCCATCGGTGAGATGAGCTTTTTACAGGCAGCGCTGGCCGAACCGATGGGTTGTGTATTGAATGGTCTGGACGCGGTTTACGCCCCTTGGATGGAAGAGGCGCTGATTTTCGGTGCCGGTCCGATGGGGCTGTTGATGGGGCTGGCGTTGAAGGCGCAAGGCGTGGCAAAGGTCGCTTTCGTGGATCTTGCGCAAAGCAGGCTTGAGCTAGCGTCCAGCTTTGGCTTTGACCCGGTGGCGGCCGGATCCGATGCGCTCAGGGCATGGCACCGCCGGGCTGATTTAGCGGTTGAAGCCACCGGCGTTCCGGCCGTTGCCTCGCAGCTGACCAACTATATGGCGAATGGTGGCAAGGGTCTTTTCTTTGGTGTGTGCCCGTCGGATGCCAGGATCGACATCGCCCCGTTTGAGCTGTTCCGCAGGCAGTTGACACTCGCAGGCTCGCATTCGCTTAACCACAATATTCCAAGATCACTGGAGGTTATTGCAAGCCTCGGTTCTGAAATTGATCGGGCCGTATCGCATAGGCTGCCGCTTGAAGAGATATCCAAAATACTGGAAAGCAAGCCGCCTCGCGATAGCCTGAAAGTGCAGTGGCAGCGCGACTGACGGTGCAACCTGAAAAGAGTATGGGTGAAGCGATGACCGTCATCACTGAATTCTCGGGGCGCAGCTTGCAATGACGCAGATCGGAAGACATTCGATTAGGAAGTCCAAGCTCAAGCCTTCCGTCCTGCGGCGTTGAGGCAAGCGTCTACGCTTACCATTTTTCGTTATCGCCACAACAACTCCTTATTGCTACCATCTGCCTGACGAAATCTGTGCGTACCAAAGCGACAGCCCCCAATAACCGTTGGCCGCAAAAATGTATTTATGTCGCCTTTATATCTACGTCGTCCTTGCCGTTGCCATCATGGGAAATGTTGGTCTTGCCATTTTCAGCCGAGCGGAAATCGCTTATGTCAACTTGCAACCGCTTCCCGAGACTGGTGCGATGTTGGCGCTTATTTTATTCGCATTAAACAGATCAGTACCAAACTCTACTGCAAGACCGCTCATAATTGTTGTCATCTCGTTTCTCATAGAAGCATTTCTGCTGCTGATCCTTCTCGTCCTTGCGTTTCGGGTTGGGGATCACATTACAAAAATTGGAGCGCCGCCCTATGTAGATGACTGGCTGGCGGCGACAGACATGGCGCTAGGGATCAATTGGATCGGGTATTTTGAATGGATACACGCGCGACCCAATCTGCACCCGATGCTTAGGCTTTTTTATGACGAAGTTAACTGGGCCATAGCGGCTGTGGTCGTCTGTTTTGCTATACTGGGCCGTTTCGATCGGGTGCGCTTTTTCGTTGAGGCTTTTGTCATATGCGCGGGTCTATCCATCCTTTTTGGTGCCTTTCTGCCTGCGCGTGGGGCGCCAGATTTCTGGGTGTATGACGCTGGTCACTATTCAAACTTTGTATCACTTCCGGGTGTATTTTATCTCGATGCATTGGAATATGTTCGCCAACCCGGTCCGGTTGTTATCGGAAATGGCGCGCTGACGGGCCTGGTTACCTTTCCGTCGTTACATACTGCCATCGGCGTTTTGATCATTATTGCCTGCTGGCGGTCTTTGTTGGTGATACCTGCAGTTTTTTACAGTTCTATCATGATACCGGCGACCCCGGTCTGGGGTGGACATTATTTCAGCGATCTCATCGGCGGGACCATTATGGCGCTTGGGGTTGCGGCGGTTTTGATCCGGTCGCCAGCTTTCAGCCAAACGTTCGCCCGTCGCCAAAAGGGTCTTGCCATTCCAGTAGCACGAGGTTTTCGTCCTGTTGGGTAAGGGCCAAACAAATCCCGACCGTGGCCGGGCGGCAGATTTCCGCGATAAAACCAAGAGGTGTGACAAGCGGGCCTTATTGTCTCTGATCCGGCTCTGTCGAATTCGCGCGGATGATCCGCGAAGTGACACTGTTTTGTGGTCACCGGTCGCAATATCATGCCTTTCCTATCATGTTTCGCACGATCACGCACTGCTTTGAGGCGGGGTCGCAACCCAAACACGACGCTGACAAACCGGATATATCCGTGTTACGCTTTTGTTTTCACGCCATACGGCGAATTACACGAGGTGAACATAAGGTGACAGGCCCCAGAACAACCCATGGCCGCGGCCGGCTTTTCGATAGTGTTCTTGACACGGTCGGTGATACCCCCTGCATCCGGATCAACGCGCTCGCGCCCGACCATGTGCGCCTTTTTGTCAAGGTCGAAGCCTTCAACCCGGCGGGCTCGGTCAAGGATCGGCTTGCCCTGAATATGATCGAGGCGGCGGAACGCAGCGGTGCGCTAAAACCCGGTCAGACCGTAATTGAGGCGACCAGCGGCAACACCGGTATCGGGCTGGCCATGGTCTGCGCCCAAAAGGGCTATCCCCTGGTCATCACCATGGCGGAAAGTTTCTCGGTCGAGCGGCGCAAGCTGATGCGGATGCTGGGCGCACAGGTGGTGCTGACGCCGCGGGCTGATAAGGCGATGGGCATGTACCGAAAGGCGATCGAGCTGGCCGAACAAAACGGCTGGTTTCTGGCGCATCAATTTGAAACCGATGCCAATGCGCAAATCCATGAAACGACAACCGGGCGTGAAATCATCAGCGATTTCACAGGCGAACGGCTGGATTTCTTCGTGTCTGGCTATGGCACCGGTGGTACCGTGACCGGCGTGGCGCGCGTTCTGCGCCGTGAACGCCCAGAAACGCACATTGTTCTAAGCGAACCGCTGGAAGCCCAGCTTGTTGCGCGGGGCCACCCCCAAGAGCGCGCGTCAGACGGCACTGCCGCCAGCAGCCACCCCGATTTCGGGGCGCATGCCATTCAGGGCTGGACGCCCGATTTCATTCCGTTGGTTTTGCAAGAGGCTATCGATAACGGCTATTATGATGAGGTGCGCACCGTCAGTGGCGCCGATGCCATAAGATATGCGCGGGAACTGGCCCAGAAAGAAGGCATATTCACCGGTATTTCGGGTGGGGCCACCTTTGCAACCGCGCTTGAGGTTGCCGCAGAGGCAAAACCCGGTTCAGTCATTCTTTGCATGCTTCCTGATACCGGTGAACGGTATCTGAGCACGCCGCTGTTTGACGGTATCCCCGAAGACATGACCGAGGCTGAACAGGCCTTGTCGCGATCGACCCCCGGCTATCAGATGTAGTGGGTAGGTGCTGCTGCGGGTCAGGGTCACGTCCTGGCCCGGAAAGACGCGGCCGGTGGGGGGTAAGGGCCTTGATCAGACCGTAAGATTTGGCCATCTTATCGCCAAAATGGCAGTCCAATCTGGAAATGCCCGCAAAAAGGTGTGCCGATGACCGATCTGCCTATCATTGCCTCTCTTTGGATAGGGGGCAATCTGAGTTTCATTGAGCAGGTATGCCTGAAATCATTTGTCGACCACGGGCACCGCACACTGCTTTATACCTACGAAACCGTTGACAATGCGCCCCCAGGTGTTGAGGTCATGGACGCCAACACCATCTTTCCCGCGTCTGATTTCATTCGTCATGAAAAATCCGGCTCGCCTGCGGTCCACGCTGATGCCTTTCGCTACAAGATGATTGCGCTGCAAAATGTGATCTGGGTTGATGCAGATGTCCTTTGCGTGCAGCCTTGGACCTTTACGGATCAATGGGTGTTCGGTTGGGAAAAAACCGGCAAACTTGTGTGCAACGCGATCCTGGGCCTGCCACGGTTTTCGCGTACGCTTGCCCGCCTGAACGAATTTTGCCAGAACGAATATCCCATCCCCCCCTGGGCGGACAAAGACGAGCGTGCAACGCTAGAGGCGGCGGCGGCGGCAGGTGCGCCGACGCATGTTTCAGCGCTGAAATGGGGGGTCTGGGGTCCGTCGGCGCTAACCTATTTTCTGAATGAAACCGGCGAAATGGCCCATGCCATGCCACAAGAGGCGTTTTACCCCATTCCGTTCAAGAACCGGCGTGACCTGCTTATGCCCGATGACCGGATCGACCTGCAACTGGGCCCGGGGTGCTATGGCGTGCATTTGTGGAACCGGCGGCTTAATCGCAGGTTGCTGACACACCATAACGGCGTGCCACCTGACGGCAGTTATCTGGGCCGCGCGCTGCTGCGCCATGGCATAGACCCCAGCGCGGCCCCGATACCGGATCGCCCCCCAATGGACATCGAAACCACGCAAAAGACGCCGCGCGTGACCGATATTGCCGTGCCCCCGGTTCCAGATCAGGTGCTGAACAGGCTGGTGCAACAGCCCCCGTATCAACGTGCGATCGACAACCTTGAACTGCGCACGAATGATCTGGCCAATCGGTTGCCACCGATAAAGACACCGATTTCCAATGAAGAAATCCTGATCCTGACCTCAATGAAGAACGAGGCGCCCTTCATTCTGGAATGGATCGCGTATAACCTGGCTATCGGGGTGAGGCATTTTTTGGTCTACACCAATGACTGCACCGATAATACGAACGCGATCCTGGACCGGCTGGCCGATAGGGGGCTTGTCACACGCATTGATAACCCGTGGGATCCGGCATCGGGCAAAAAGCCACAACATGTCGCGTTGGAAAACGCAATGCAGCAGCCGGTATTTCAACGCGCTGACTGGGTGCTGACCATTGATATTGATGAATTCGTCAATATCCACGTGGGCGGCGGAACCTTTGCTGAACTGTTCGAGGCGGCGAATTACCCCAATGTCATCTCATTCACCTGGAAGTTTTTCGGCAATGGCGGGGTGAACACCTATGAAGACCGCCCCATCATGGCGCAATTCACCGCCTGCGCGCCAGAATTCATTCCCAAACCGCGCCTGGGCTGGGGCTTCAAGAGTATGGTGCACAAATCCGCGCCCTACAAAAAGATCGGTGTGCACCGACCCTTACACCTTAGTGATGAGGAAAAGCTGCCGCAGGTCCGATGGGTCAACGGATCAGGGCGCACCATGCCTGCGGCTTTGCTGACGAATAACGGCTGGCGTTCTACCAAACGGTCCTTGGGCTATCGGCTGGCCACGCTGAACCATTATATCTTGAGATCGGCCGAAAGTTATCTGGTCAAGCGCGATCGTGGCCGCATCAATCATACCGAACAGGATCAGGGCATAGACTACTGGATGCGGCGCAACTACACCTCTGAAACGGATGGCCGCATGCATGCGCGTTTACCGATGATGCAGGCCAAGCTTGACCAGTTGATGGCGGACCCGCAGCTGGCAAAGCTGCATCAGGATGCGGTTATCTGGCACCGCCAGAAGATCGCGGCCCTCAAGGCAACCCCGGATTATGCCGCGCTATTTCAAAACATTACCGAAATTGCGCGCCCGGATGCAATCTATCTGACCAAACCCGAAGAAGAGGATATGGCGGCTGGCAATATTCAGGCCGATGTCCAGATCCCCGAACCCGAACAAGAAGACATGACACCGCAGCAGATTGCTGCAAAAACCGATTTTCTGCGCGAGATGCTGCAAGGCCGCGTGCGCCGACAAGACCTGCCTGCGCGCGAAAACCAACTGCGCATCGACACGGCCACTAAAACGGCAGACACCAACCGCAAGCCGCCTGCGGATGTCGTGCCTCGTATCAGCATTTCAGTTCCCAAGCCACCGGGGTCGGCGCTTTTACAGCCACGCGATGCACGGTTTGCAGATGCGCGCAGCCACACGGCCCAAAAGGGTGGCTTTTTCTGGGAGGGGCCTGAAAGCGCGTTGTTTTTTGAACCTTTCGGCAAACGGTTGATTGTCTCTTTCGACAACCTGTCGATTGTTCGCGGCGATGACCCGCGTTGGCCGTGGGGGTATCGTTTCCTGACCCAGACCATGGGCTACTCTATCCTGGGGGTGATGGCGAACGAGCGTAATTGGTTTCGCGACGGGTTTGTGCATGACAGTTTTGACGTGCTGCGCGACGCGGGTTTTTTTGACAAATTTGAGGATGTTGTCTTTTACGGAGCATCCATGGGCGGGTTTGCTGCGTTGACCTATGCGCGCGCGGCACCTGGCGCGCGGGTGCTGGCCATTGCACCGCAATCAACACTGGATCGCCGGATCATGCCCAACGAAGATCGCTGGGGTTGGACCGCACGTCTGGATTGGGATGACCGATACGCCGATGCGGCCGGCGCCACCGCAAACGCGCGCGAAGTGATCACCATACACGACCCCTATTTTGCCCCCGATCAGGCACAGATCGCGCGACTTTCGGGTGATAATCTGCGTAGGCTGCATATGCCCTTTTTTGGCCATCAGTTGCCAAACGCGCTGCTGCAAATGGGGATCTTGAAACCGATACTGGTGGATTTGTTCAACGGCACCCTGGATGACCGGCGGTTTTACTCCCTTTTGCGCGCACGCCGAAATTTACCGCGGTTTCAACACGATCTACTGATGAAAGCCGAAGAAAAGCAGCATCCGAAACTGGCGATCCAAGTTTGCGAGTATATCCTGAAAAGGCGTGACGCCACGAACGTCAGCCGATCATTGGACCGCATTCGCGCGTCTTTGGCCACAACAGGGGCGGCATAGATGGCACGCCGGCTGATCGTGACCTGCATGAAGAACGAAGGCCCCTTTATCCTGGAATGGGTGGCCCATCATCTGGCTATCGGGTTTGACCATTTTCTGGTCTTCACCAATGATTGCGATGATGGCACGGTCGAGCTTTTGGATGCGCTTGCCGCGCGTGGAATCGTGACGCGGATGGATAATCCATTTCAACAGATGGGCGATGGCTACAACCCGCAAAAAGGCGCGCTCAAATTTGCAGAAAGACTGGATCTGGTGCGTCAGGCTGAATGGGTTTTGGTGTCTGACGTGGATGAATTCGTCAATATCCACGCCGGAGACGGCACCTTGGATGCGCTTTTTGCCGCAACCAATGGCGCAAGCGTCATCTCCATGCAGTGGCGTCTGTTCGGGAATGGCTTTCACACCAAATATGAGGACGCATTACTGACAGAGCGGTATGCCCATTGCGCACCCAAATACTGCCCGACACCGATACAGGCGTGGGGTATCAAGACCCTGTTTCGCACCGATGGGCCGGGCGTAGCGGGCACCTATGACAAGATCGGGGTCCACCGCCCCCTGAAACGCAAGACAAAGACCATGCCGCATTGGGTCAATGGGTCCGGTCTTCAGCTATCGGAAGAATATGCCGATGAAGGGTGGCGTTTTGGCATCCGCGATCACGGCTACGATCTGGTAACGCTAAATCATTATGCCGTGCGCAATTGCGAAAGTTTCCTTGTGAAACGCGATCGCGGCCGCGTGAACCATGTCGATCGGGATCAGGGCTTTTCCTATTGGATGCGCATGAATTTCAACATGGAAACGGATAATTCGATCCGTCGGCGGTTACCGGATACGAAAAAGCAACTGACGCGGCTAAGGCGCCTGAAAGGGATCAGGGGGCTTCATGATGCCGCTGTTGCAGCCCATCGCGCCAAGATCGCCGCGCTGATGTGCCGCGATGATATGCGCGATTTCCATACCGAAATCGCATCGGAAAAGATGGCGGTCATTTCGCGGCATTTGAATCTTTTCAGCCGATCACAGCTAAGCGATGGGCCGGGGGCGGTGCCGGAAAACCTGATCTCATTCCTGAAACAGGTGCCGGTTCTATAGCAAACCGGTCTGGCGGCCCCGTTTGTGGCCCATTTTGCAAAACAATCCCAATCGATCAGAGTTTCAACACCGTCTGACGCGCCAAAAGCCCCTGTGGGCGAAACAGAAGAACGCCGATCACCAGCATGATCGCAAAGGCATCGCGGTAGGGTAACCAGGCATCGGGCAGCCACGCCTGAAGCATGACCTCGATGAAGCCCAAAAGAAAGCCGCCTGCGACCGCGCCGGTCAGACTGCCAAGGCCGCCGATGATCGCCGCGATGAAGGCCTTTAACACCGGCAAAAACCCCATGAGCGGATCAACCGATCCGCGCTGCGCCACCCACAAAAGCCCCGCGACCCCGGCAAGCAGACCCGAGATGGCGAAAGCGGTGGCAACCACCCCATTGGCGCGCAAGCCCATCAGACGAACAATCGCGAAATCCTCTGAAGCGGCGCGCATCGCGCGGCCGGCAACAGTGCGGTTCATGAAAAGCGTAAGCCCGATCAGCATCAGCGCGGTGACCGCAATAGAGATCGACTGGATGATGCCCAGATGCAATGGCCCGATGTTGATGACCCCCGATAGCGCAGCCGGCATCGGAACAGGCACCGGGCGCGCCGAGATGAAGTTCTGGAATAGCACCCGCAAAATTGCGCTGACGGCAAAGCTGGTCAGCAGCAGCGTCGTGCCGCTGGCGCCGCGCACCGGCCGAAAGGCCACCCGCTCCATCGCCATGGCTAGCACCACCGGCGTGGCAACGGCCAGCATGATCGCCAGCGGCAACGGCACAGAGGCAACCAGCGAAAACGCCATGACATAGCCTGCCACCGTCATCAGTTCGCCATGCGCAAAGTTGATAAGTCCGATGATCGAAAAAACGACCGCAAGGCCCAGCGCCAGCAACGCATAGGTGCCGCCAAGGCTGAGCGCATTCAGGATCTGCTGCAAGAAGATGTCCAATTCAAGCTCCCAGATAGGCGTCGCGGATTTCAGGCGAGGCGATAAGTTCGGCTGCCGTCCCGGCAATTTCGATAAGACCGTTCACCAGCACATAGCCCCGGTCGGCAATTTCCAGCGCCAGCGCGACGTTTTGTTCGACCAGCAGGATGGTCAGCCCGCGGTCGCGCAGGTCGGATATCAGCGCAAAGATCCGGTCGACGACCTGCGGTGCAAGGCCAAGTGATGGTTCGTCAAGTAGCAAAAGATCGGGCGAAGACATCAGCGCGCGGGCAATCGCCAGCATCTGCTGCTCTCCTCCCGACAGCGAGCCGGCCTTTTGGTGCAAACGCTCGGCTAGGATCGGAAACAGGTTCAGCATGTTGGCTTCGGTTTCAGATAGTGATCCACGCGCGGCGTGCTTGGCCCCGCCCAACAGCAGATGTTCGGCCACGGTCAGGGTTGGAAAGATGCGGCGACCTTCGGGAACCAGCGTCATTCCCTGGCGCACAATCATCTCTGTCGGCAGCGTGGCGATGTCGTGCCCCCGAAAGCCAAGGTGCCGTGCCTTGCGGGGGGCCATGCCCACCAGCGCGTTGAGGGTCGAGCTTTTGCCAGCGCCATTTGCGCCCAGCAGGGTGACGATCTCGCCTTTTGCGACGGTCAGGTCGATGCCGCGAACGGCCTCGACGGCGCCATAGCTGACGGTCAGGCCCGAAACGTCAAGAAGATGGGCAGGGCTGTTCATGATCGGTCCTTTTGGGCATGGAGGGGGCGGCCCCCGATCGACGGGGGCCGGGGCTTGCGCGATCAGGGGGCAGGAATATCGGCCGCGGCCGGCACACCCTGCGTGACCAGTTCGCGTTTGCCATCAACAATGCGCACCAACGCAACAGTGCGCAGCGGCATGCCCATGGTTCCAGCATAGCTGATTGCCCCGGTCACCCCTTCGATGTTGTCCAGACTGGCGATGGCATCGCGTATGGCCGTCGGGTCAAGGCTGTCGGCCTTGGTCACGGCAGCATCAATGACGGTGCCCAGATCGTAGCCGTTGGCGATATAGAGAGTGTTCGGCACTTCGCCGGTTTTTTCCTTGTACTTGGCGTTGAACGCGGCAAGCGGGCTACCCTCGGCGGCGAAACCGGCGGTCGAAAAGACGACGCCTTCGACCAGATCCCCCATCGCGAACGTGGTGGGGCTATCAATCCCGTCCGAGCCCAGAACCGGCGTTGTCACGCCCGTTCCGCGCAGTTGCCGGATAAAGGCGGGAAAATCGGGTTCATAGGCGGCTGTCATGATCACATCCGGCTTGGGGTCCATCGCCGCGATCTTGGTGACTTCCGCGCTGAAATCCTGCTGGCCCATCGCGAATGTGCCTTCGCCCAAAAGCGTGCCGCCCTTGGCGGTGAATGCCTGGCCGAAATATTCGGGCAGTTTCAGTGTATAGGCACTGTCGGGAGACATCAGGATATAGGCGGTCTTGTAGCCCTGATCCGTTGCGTAATCTGCCAGCATCGCGGCCTGAACGTTGTCGGCGGGATAGTTGCCAAACATGTAATCGCCCACCGCCAACGGCAGTGTCGGCGTCGTGGCGCAGAAGGAGAACGCCGGAATTCTAGCCTCTTGGGTGATCATTCCCGCCGCGATTGATGGGTCAGCGTCGCAGGGCGTGATGACAATTTGCACGCCCTCTTCGACCAGTTCCTGCGCAACCAACGCCGTTTGTGCGGCGTCTGACCGGGTATCTTTGGCAATCAGCTTGATGGGGAACTTGCCGGCGATGCCGCCGGCGGCATTGATCTCGTCCACCCGCATCTGAAAACCCGCAAGAGAGGGCTGATCATAAGGCGCCAGCACGCCGGTCTGTGCCGTGGCAAGGCCAATGGTCAAATCCTCGGCAAGCGCAGGGGCGGCAAGCGCGATGGCGAGCGCGGTGAAGGTAACGGTTTTTCCAAGTATCATTTTTCTTCTCCCGGTTGGTTGCGGTCAGGTGGCGGGCAGCCCCTGCCCGACAGGTGGCTTTTGGGCCGACGTTTGTGCGGCACGTTTGCGGCCGATATAGGCCTCGATCACGGCAGGGTCAGCGCGGATTTCCTCGGGTGTGCCCATGGCGATCTGCTGGCCCTTGTTCAGAACCACGATACGGTCGCAAAGCCGCATGATCAGTTTGAGGTCATGCTCGACCACCAAAAGGCCAAGCTGATGTTCGGCACGGATGTGGCGAAGAACGTCCATCAGCGAATCCGTCTCAGTCGGGTTCATACCGGCGGCCGGTTCGTCCAGCAGCAGGAAATGCGGCCGCAGCGCCAACGCGCGGGCAATTTCCAGCCGCCGTTGTGCGCCATATGGCAAGGTTGAGGCGATGCGCGGGGCAAGATCAGTCAGCCCGACAGTCGCCAGCGCGGCGCGAGCAGCGGCGACGCTATCTTCGCCCGGGCGCGCAACCGAGTTCGCGGCAACGCGGACATTTTCCAACACGGTCAGATTCTTGAACAGGCGGATGTTTTGAAAAGTGCGGCCCAATCCAGCCCGCGATACCTCATGTACAGCCAGCGCCGCCACGTCCTGCCTGCCGATCATCACACGGCCCGACGACGGGGGCACGATCCCGCAGACAGCATTGATCAGCGTCGATTTCCCGGCGCCGTTCGGGCCGATCAGACCGGTCACAAGCCCCGGCTCGATCACGAAAGTAACATCCTCAAGCGCCGTCATCCCCCCGAATTTCTTGCTGACATTCTCAACGGTCAGGCTCTCGGCCGTGGCTGTCTGGGCCGAGACGTATTCCGGCGCGGTGGCGGGCACATCGTCAAGGCCCAGCCGTTCATCCAGTTCCCGCACGCCAAAAAGCCCTTCGCGCAGGCGATACATGACCAATAGAATTACCAGACCGATGCCAATGTCGGTAAGGCCAAAGATCGGCGGCAAGGTAATGATGCCAAAATCGCCTCCGGACTCGACGCGGCGCAAAAGCTGGACGAGAATGATGATGACCGCCGTGCCGCCAACCGCACCCGACACCGTCGAAATCCCCCCAAGTATAAGCATCGACAGCAAGAGAAAGGTCAGGTTGAAGTAAAAGTCCTTGGGCGAGAACGCACCCAGAAAATGCGCCAATAGCGCGCCCGAGGCCCCGCAGAGCAGCGCACCAAGAACGAAGGACCAAAACCGCAACCGCACGACGTTGACACCGACCGCAATGGCCGCGATTTCATCTTCGCGCGCGGCCCGCAATGCCAGACCGCTGCGAGAGCTTCGGTATAGCCGTGCGGCGACAACAGCTGCCACCGCGCAGCCGGCCACCAACCACATCGGCACGCCGCGTGGAATGCCAAAGAAGGTCTGGCTGCCGCGCGTGATGGTGGTGGAGGCGACCAGCGTGACATGGGTGATGACCAAAATCCCAAGCGTGGCGATCGAGGCGGCAGAGCCGCCAAGCCGCGCAATCGGTAACCCAAAGATGGCCGCGGCGATCACCACCATAACAAGCGCCCCTGCCAGCGCCACCACAAGCGGCTGGCCATTCAGCGCAGCGATCCAACCGGGCAGTTTTGGCAAGGCCGTGGCCTGTATTGCAGGCTGGATCGTCAACAACGCCGAGGCATAGGCGCCGATCGCCATGAAAGACGTGTGGCCAAAAGACATGATGCCCGAGTTGCCCGAATAGATCTGGTTGCCCAGAACAGCCACGACATAGATCAGAAAAAGCGTCGCCAGCCTTGCCCCGGATGCGGGCAGAACCGTTTCGGCAAGCACCGCAACTATAATGAACACTAGCGCCATCATGGCCGATCCGACCCAGGCCGATTTCCCGAACTGCCTCAATCCCAGCACGCAACCTCCCTAACCGGTCCGACAGGCGGACTCGGTAAAAGGAAGCATGTTCGGTGACTATCGTTGTGTCAATAGTGTTTCAAACATTGCAGCATGATTGACAAATGTAATGAATGTTTCCACGATGCCATATGGATTCCCGTTAGGAAGAAGGCCCATGACCATTCGTGACCGCCTGACCGATGGCAGCGTACCGCTGACCCGCTCCGACCTGAAGGTCGCGCGGACGCTACTGTCGAACTATCCGGCAGCGGGGTTGAATACGGTGGCCCATCTGGCGCAGGCGGCCGGCGTTTCAGGGCCGACCGTGGTGCGGTTCGTCGGGCGGCTTGGCTTTGAGGGCTATCCCGATTTTCAACGCGCGCTGCTAGGCGAGGTGCAAGAACGCATGTCGTCGCCGCTGTCGATGATGAATGCGGGCAAGGGAGCGGTGGCGCCCGACAACATCTACCTCGAATCGATGCGCTCAGCGGGTCATGCCGTTGAAACGACGATGTCGATGGTGCCGTCTGCCAGTTTCGACAAGGCTGTCGAACTGGCCATTGACCCGTCACTGTCGGTCCATTGTATTGGCGGGCGGTTTTCGGGCTACCTGGCCGGCATGCTTTGGTCGCACCTCAAGCAGCTCAGGCCGGGATGCCATTGGGTGCAGGGGGCGCGTTCTGATCAGGTCGATGCGCTTGTCGATCTGGGGCGGCGCAGTTTGGTGATCGTCTATGATTACCGCCGCTATCAGATCGACACGGTCCAGTTTGCCCGGACCGCAGCGGCACAAGGCGCAAAGATTGTCTTGTTTACCGACCCCTACGCATCGCCAATCGCCGGGGTGGCTGACGTGATCCTGACCGCACCGGTCGAAAGCCTGTCGCCATACGACACGATGGTGCCGGCATTGGCGCAGACCGAAGCACTGATTGCGGCGCTGACATTGCGGCAGGCAAGCAAGTCGCGCAGGCGGATCGAACAGATGGAAGCGCTGCGTCATGCGTCCTCGGTCACCGAGGACGCATGGGACGTGACAGCACAAGGAGAAACGGAATGAACGAATTCTCGATCGAGGTTGGCGGCCAGACGGTTCGCCGGTCAAGCGATTACGAAAAAGGGCGCACGTCCTTCCTGCTGGTGGACATGCAGCGCATCTGGGCAGAGCCGATGATGGACCCGACCCATCCGCATCCGGCCGACAGTTATTTCATGAAACGCGTTCATGAAATGGTCATTCCCAATCAGGTGCGCATCCTGAATGCCTTCCGCGCCGCGGGCGAGAACGTGCTGCACACGATCATCGAAAGCCTGACTGCCGACGGGCGCGACCGCTCGCTCGACCACAAACTGTCAGACATGCACGTCCCGAAGGGCGCGCCGGAAGGGGCCATCATTGCCCCCCTGACGCCGACCGAGAATGAGCCGGTCCTGCCCAAGACGTCATCGGGGCTGTTCAATTCAACCAATGCGGATTATGTGCTGCGCAATCTGGATACCCGGTTTTTGATTATCGCCGGGATCGTCACCGACCAGTGCGTTGACATGGCGGTGCGCGATGCGGCGGACCGAGGCTATCTGGTGACGCTGGTCCACGATGCCTGCGCAACATACACGCCCGAACGTCATGAGGCGGCGCTACGCGCCTATGGCGGCTATTGCTGGATCACCGACACCGACACGGTGGTCGCGCGCATCAACGCACTGAAATGCTGAGGAGAAGCCATGACCGCGCCTGAGACCGAGGAACTGGTGAGTTTCGTCACTACCGACATCGCCGCGATCACCCGTGGCCGCTCGATCGCGTTGCGCGACCTTGCGGGCGGCATGGAAAAGGGGGTCGGCTGGGTGCCCGCGAACCTGGCCCTGACCCCGTTCGATGAGATCGCCAGCCCCAACCCCTTCGGTGCTGCGGGCGATCTGCGGCTGATCCCCGATGCGGGCGCAAAGGTGCGGGTGACGTCGATACCTGACATGACGCCCTTGCATTTCTATCACTCGGACATCACAGAACTGGATGGTAGCCCGTGGCAAGGTTGCGTGCGCACGATGCTGAAAACGGCGGTGGCTGATCTCGAAGCCGAAGCCGGGTTGCGCGTTGTTTCAGCCTTTGAGCAGGAGTTCCAGATATTGGGTGCCGACTGGCCGGCGGCGCCGTCGTTCGGCCTGTCGGCCCAACGGCGCGCCGATCCGTTCGGGCCCCTTTTGGTGACGGCCCTGCGCGAGGCGGGGGCCGACCCCGAGACGTTTCTACCGGAATACGGGCGCGACCAGTTCGAGTTGGTCTGCGGCCCCTCGGGTGCCGTGGTCGCAGCCGACCGCGCCGTGACGATCCGCGAAATCACCCGCGAGTTGGCGGCGCAGTTCGGCTGGAAGGCTTCGTTCGCGCCCAAGACCGACCCGGCAGGCGTAGGTAACGGCGTCCACATCCATCTGAGTTTCACTGACCTTGATGGTCGGCCCGTGACCTTCGACGCCAGCCGGCCCGGTCGCCTGTCAGAACGCGCCGGGGCCTTTGCGGCGGGTATCGTGCGCCATCTGCCGGCGCTGACGGCCTTTACCGCGCCGACGGTCGTGTCCTACATGCGCCTGCAGCCCCATCACTGGGCGGCCGCCTGGACGACGCTGGGCGAAAAGGACCGCGAGGCAACCCTGCGGATCTGCCCTACGTCCGAGCAGCCCGGCTATGACCCATCGCGCGCCTTCAACATGGAGTTCCGCGCCGCCGATGCGACCGCAAGCCCGCACCTGTCGCTGGCCGTTCTGATCCGGGCGGGGCTGGAAGGTCTGCGCGCCAACCTGCCTCAACCGCCAATCGCCAAGGGCGATCCGCAGGCGATGACGGCAGCCGAACGCGAACGGCTGGGCATCCACCGCCTGCCGGGCAGCCTAAAAGAGGCGCTGGACGCGCTTAATGCGGATCCGGTCGTGAAGGGCTGGTTCAGCCCGACGTTCCTCGAATGCTATTTCGCGATGAAGCAAAAAGAGATCGAGATCGTCGCAGGGCTGGAAGGCCAGGCACTCTGCAATCGCTATGCGACCGTCTACTGAGGCTGATGAGATGACCGATACATTCCTGGCACTGGATGAACCGCCCGCCTATGGCGTTGTGAACCCCGACGGCGCATCGCCCTACGTTTTGTTGTGCGAACATGCCTCGCCGCGCATTCCGCGCGGGCTGGACAACCTTGGGCTAGCTGATGCTGACCGTATGCGCCACATCGGCTGGGACATCGGCGCGCAGGCGCTGGCGTTGGGCCTGTCGGCGGCACTTGATGCACCGCTATTCGTGGCGCAGTATTCGCGGCTGGTGGTTGACTGCAACCGCCCGCTTGGCAACCCCTCGATGATGCCCGAAGTCAGCGAGACGACCGAGGTGCCCGGCAACCGCAACCTGGATGAGGCCGCGCGGCAGGCACGGCTTGACGCGCTGTTTCGGCCCTATCATGCGGCGATTGCCCGGCGGCTGGATGCGCGGCAGGTGGCGGGGTTGCCGACGCTGGTTGTCGGCGTCCATTCCTTCACGCCGGTTTACAAGGGCCAGTCGCGGCCATGGCACGCGGGCATCCTTTACGACGGCGCGCAGGCCTTTGGGCAGTCGATCATTGCGGAACTGGCCCTTGATCCGGCGCTGACAATAGCGGCGAATGAACCCTACCGCATCGACGTCGACGACTATACCGTGCCGATCCACGGCGATGCGCGCGGTCTTCCGGCGGTGCTGCTAGAGGTCCGGCACGATCTTATCGGCAGCCATTCGGGGGTGCGGGAATGGACGCGCCGCCTCTCCGCCGCGTTGCGCGCGGCAGAGGGGCATGCGAGCGCTGGCCATATATCAGGGCAGGCGGTGCAATGACCGGGTATCAGCGCGACGAAGCCACGATTGCTTCGGTGCAAAAGTTGCGGTTCTTTCCCCAATCGGTTGTTGGCGGGCACGGCGTGCGGCTGCTGTCGGACGACGGGCGCAGCTTGATCGACTTTTCCGGGGCTTGGGGCGCGGCGAGCCTTGGCTACGGTCATCCGGCGATTGTCGCGGCGGTAACGCGGGCGGTGGCTGATCCGGCGGGGGCAAGCGTGCTGTCCACGGCGAATGCACCCGCGACGGCGCTGGCCGCGCGGCTGCTGGACCTGTTCCCTTCGGACCGCCCGCAAAAGGTCTGGCTTGGCCATGCCGGGTCTGACGCCAACGAATGTGCGCTGCGCGCCGCGCGACAGGCCACCGGGCGGCAAGGGATCATTGCCTTTCGCGGAGCCTATCACGGCGGCACGGCGGGTTCCATGTCGGTGTCGGGCCATGCCGTGCAAGACGGGTCCGAAAAGGCGGCGGGGCTGATCCAGCTTGCCTATCCCGACCCCTACCGCCCGGAACTGGGCGACGCTGACAGCGTGCTGGCCGATTTGGCGATGCGGCTGGCCGAGGTTGGCCCCGAAACCATCGCCGCCTGCTTTATCGAACCGATCCAGTCTGACGGTGGGCTGATTGTGCCGCCGCCGGGGTTTCTTGCGCGGCTGGCGGCCCTCTGCGCCCGCCATGGGATCTTGACGGTCTGTGATGAGGTCAAGGTCGGCCTGGCCCGCACCGGACGGCTGCATTGCTTTGAGCACGAGGGCTTTCGCCCCGATGTTTTGGTGCTGGGCAAGGGGCTGGGCGGTGGTTTGCCGCTATCTGCGGTGATCGGCCCGGCTGAGGTGATGGACTGTGCGACATCCTTTGCCATGCAGACGCTACACGGAAACCCGATTTGTGCGGCGGCGGGGCTTGCGGTGCTTGACACTATCGCGGCTGAGGGTTTGGCGGCGCAGGCCGCTCTGCGCGGTCAAAGATTGCGCGACGGGCTTGAATGGCTGAAAGCCCGCCATCCGCTTGTTGGCGATGTGCGCGGGCGCGGGTTGGCGCTGGGGGTCGAGCTTGTAACCGACCGCGCCACACAGACCCCGGCCGTGGCTGAAACTGCGCAGATCGTCTACCGCGCGCATGAGCTGGGGCTGGTGCTTTACTATGTCGGGATGCGGTCGAACGTGTTGGAACTGACCCCGCCCTTGGTGCTGACCGACGCCGACATCGACGCGGCCATCGACATTCTCGATCAAGCCTTTGCCGATGTGGCCGCGGGCCGGGTCGATGCGGCTGCCGTGGCGCGCTTTGCTGGTTGGTAGGTTGCCTTGACAAAGCGGCCGATTAGGCAACGTTAGTGTCGATATGAGGGCAGTATTCTTGCTACTTGGCCCTGCCACACGGGACCTTAAAACCAAGCCGCAAAGGCCAAGGCTGGGGCGCTTTTGCCCGACCCGATGAAGTTGACCCCGGATGCGGGCGACTTGGGGGTTTGGGGCGAGGTGGCGAATAAGAACTGCGTTCCAATCCTTTGCATTCTTTTGTTCTGACCCTCCTCTGGGGCGCGAAAAATCGGGCAACTATTGTGGCCATCGTGCTGGTTGCAGAACATTATTCTGGAAATGGCCGAAAAATCGGGCGGTGTGTTCCTTGTATTTGCACATACTTTCATGATTTTGGACGAAATTACCTGTTATGAGAGGAAAACCCCATGCAACGGATCCTTCTGCCTTTTCTCGGTGGTCTTGCAGCGCTTGGTGTTTCAAGCGCGCTGGCTGGCGATCTAGGGCCGCTGATTACGCCTGCCGAACTGGTTGCAGCCGGGGGCGCGCAAGCCCCGGTCATTCTGGATATCCGCGCCAAGGGCTTTGACCAAGGGCATATCGAAGGGGCGATATCAGCGCCTTACGGCCTGTTCCGGGGGCCCGCTGAAAACCCCGGTGCCGTGCCGCCGCTTGCCCAGTTGGAGGCGACCTATGAACAGCTTGGCCTTGCGCCAGAGCGTCCGGTGGTGATCGTATCGCAAGGCGATACCGATACTGATTTTGGCGCCGCTGCGCGTGTTTACTGGACGTTGAAAAGTTCGGGGTTTGGCGATCTTGCGGTGCTGAACGGCGGGGCGACGGCGTGGGTCAATGCCGGGCTGCCGCTTTCAACCGCGGCGGTGACGCCGGCGCCGACGGATCTGCATATCACCTGGCAAGACGCTTGGACTGCCGATACCCCGGCCGTCGCACGGGTTGTTGCAGGCACCGATCAGGGCAAGCTGATCGACGCCCGCCCGACGCCATTTTTTGAGGGTCAAAAGGCGCACGAGGCTGCGGCCCGTCCCGGCACCCTGCCCGGTGCGCAAAGCCTGCCCTATACGGAATTCTTTCGCCCCGGCGCGACGGCTATCGGCGCGGATTCCAATGGTGCGGATCTGAAGGCACGGCTGGGGATCAGCACTGGCGATGAGGTTGTCGCGTTTTGCAATACCGGCCATTGGGCTGCGACAGACTGGTTTGCGCTGTCGGAATTGGCGGGGATCGAGAATGTAAAACTATATCCCGGCTCGATGGTTGAATATTCGCAAACCGATGGCGAAATGGCCAACCAACCGGGCCTGCTTGCCAATTTGCTGAATCAGCTTGCAGGCGGTAACTGATGGCTGACGTCTCATTGGTGTTCGGGCGCAGCTCGGGCGGGGTCACGGCGCGGGCCGGGCTGATCGGTGCGGCGGTGATTGCGGTCGCGGCGGTCGCGCTGTTTGTCGGGGCCCGGTTTGGGCTGATGCTGGCCATTGGTCTGGGGTTTGGCGTCGCGCTGGAGGGGTTGGGGTTCGGCTTTGCGGGGCCATGGCGCGCGATGATCCTGCGGCGTGAACCGGCGGGGATTCTGGCGCAGCTTTTGGCGATAGCGCTGGTTGCCTGTGTCGCGATCCCGCTGCTGGCCGCGCATCCAGATGAGCTGATCGGGGCGCAGGCGCCAATTGGCTGGGCGATGGTCGGCGGCGCGTTTGTCTTTGGCGCGGCGATGCAGGTTGTTCTGGGTTGCGGGTCAGGGACGCTGGTCAATGCTGGATCGGGCAACCCGGTGGGTTTGTTGGCGCTGCCCTTTTTCGCGATCGGAAGTTTTGCCGGGGCTTATCATTTGATCTGGTGGACCGGGCTTGGTGCGCTGCCGATCTTGGCGTTGCGTGGCACGGTGGGGCTGATGATTACGCTGTTGGCGCTGGCGCTGACGGCGATGCTGTTTTGGCGGCTGGGAAAGCCGGGTTCGCGCCGGGTGCCTGCGCGGTATCTGCTGGCGGCGGCGGCTCTGGCGGGGCTGGCGGTTGCCAATCTGGTGGTGGCGGGTCAGCCCTGGGGCGTGGTTTACGGCCTTGGGGTTTGGGCGGCCAAGGGCGCGGTTGCGCTTGGCGCTGATCTGTCGGGCTCGGCGTTCTGGGCGGCCCCGGCCTCGGTAGAGCGGCTGAATGCCAGCATTCTGACCGATTATACCTCCCTTACCGACATCGGATTGTTGGCGGGGGCGTTTGGCGTGGCTGCATGGCGCCGCGGCGGATTGGCGCAGCCGTTGCAATCTTATCCGGCGCGGGCGTGGGTGGCGGCTGTGGTGGCGGGGCTGTTGTTGGGCTATTCGTCGCGGCTGGCCTTTGGCTGTAACGTGGGGGCGTTCTTTTCGGGGATCGCAACGGGTAGCCTGCATGGCTGGGTTTGGTTTGTTGCGGCATTCGCGGGCGCGTTCGTGGGTATCCGTATCCGCCCCCTTCTTGGGCTGGAGGTGCGCAGATGACCCGTTATTTCACGGCAGGTTTGGCGATGTTTGGAGTGGTTGCGCTACTGGGGTTTGATCTGGTCCGCAGCCCGCCAAACCCTTATCAGGCGCCGCCGCTATTTGCGCTTGGCTCTGGTATGGTGGCGTCGGGCGGCTTTTGCGGCGCGTTGCCGGATTAGGGGGCAGAGTTTTCGCGCGTTCGGGTGTGTTGTTGACTTCGGCTAATTCTTGATGGAAACACTGCGACATTGATCAGGCACGCGTTTGCCGTCTGCCGGGTCAGGTGTATTCACCGGGCATGCCACCGCCAGCCCGCTGCAGGGAAAGGGCCGCCCATGTCAAAGCCAAACACCAGGATTGCACGCAGGACCCTGTTGCAGGCAGGGATAGGGGCAGGGGTGACGCTGGCGATGCCGCGTATTTCACGCGCCGCCCCGATGCTGGCGCGGCTGGCGCTATACGGCCCGCCTGCTGGCCCCTCCATTCCGCTGGCCTATGCGGTGGCGACCGGCGCTTTTGCCCATCTGGCGGATGAGGTCAGCTTTATTCCCTGGAAAGACCCGGATGAGCTGCGTGCGGGTCTGACCTCGGGCACGATGCAGCTGGTAATCCTGCCCACGCAGGTTGCAGCGAACCTTTACAACCGGGGTCTGGGGGTCGGTCTGGTCAATGTGATGACCGACGGGCTAAGCTTTGTCGTCAGCGCCGATCCGGCGGTGACATCGGTTGCGGATCTGGCCGGGCATCGCATGGCGCTGCCGTTTCGCAATGACATGCCTGATTTTCTGATGCGGCGTCTTTTTGCAGACGCGGGCGTGGCTGAAGGGGCCGTGGATATCGTGCCTGCCGCCACCCCGATCGAGGCGGTGCAACTGCTGCTGACGGGGCGCGCTGATGCCGCGGTCTTGCCTGAACCCGCCACCACCATGGCCGAGATGATGGCCCTTCAATCCGGCAAGCGGGTTTATCGTGCGATCGACATGCAACTGGAATGGGGCAAGATCACCGGGCTTGGTCGGTCCGTGCCGCAAGCGGGCCTGGGCATGACCGATGCCTTCCGCGCGGCGTACCCCGACGCGCTGGTTGAAATACAGGCCGCAATCGCGGGGGTGTTGCCGGGGGTTCTGGCCAATCCGGTGGCGGCGGCCGCCGCGGCGGCAGGGCCGCTGGGGATGCCCGCGCCAATATTGGCCAAATCACTGCCGCATTGCGCGCTGGTGGCGACCCCTGCCAGCGCCGCCCGTCCGGCCCTTGAGGCGATGTTTTCCGAAGTGGCGATGCATGACCCCAGAATTATCGGCGGCCATCTGCCCGATGACGGGTTTTACCTGCTATGAGCGCGCTGACCGACAGGGCGGGCCGGGTCGGCCGCTTTCTTTGGGGCGGTTGGGCCGGGCTGGCGGGGCTGGCGCTGTTTGCGGCGCTGTGGCAGGCCGGGCATGAGGCGTATGGCGATTTCATCTTACCCTCGCCCCAGGCGACGCTTTGGGCCTGTGCGGCAATTCTGTCGGATCCGGAAAATTGGCGGATCATCGGGCAAACGCTGCAACGCGCGGTGTGGGGTTTTGCCGGGTCGGCGGTGATTGGGGGTCTGGCGGGGTTGATTGCCGGGTATTCCCCCGCCACGATGCGGCTGGCGCGGCCCTTGCTGATAGTGGTTTTGGGTGTGCCGCCGATTGCGTGGCTGGTGCTGGCGATGATCTGGTTCGGCGCGACCGATGGCATGGTGATCGTGACCATCATGGTGGGGGTTGTGCCTTTGGTTTTTGCGGGCACCGCCGAGGGTGTCGCGAACCGGGACCGCGGCCTTGATGCGATGGCGCAGGTCTTTGGCGCGGGCCCGTTGCGCCGGCTTTGGGGCGTTGGCCTGCGGCAGATGCTTTCGCATCTTTTTCCCGCGCTTGTGCTGGGGTTGGCGACCTCGATCAAGGTGGCGGTGATGATCGAGGTTCTATCCTCGGTGGGGGGAATCGGGAATGAGCTGTCACGCGCCCGTCAGTATATGGACGTCACACAAGCACTTGCCTGGGTGTGCCTAGCGGTGGCGGGGCTGATCGCGTTGGAATACGCGCTTGTTCACCCGGTCCGGGCAGAGCTGGAACGCTGGCGGGAAGCGGCGCGGCCGTGGGGGGTCAAAAGATGATCGCATTGCAGCTTACGGGTGTTGGGCATGCGTTTTTGGGGCGGCAGGTTCTGGCAGGGATCAACCTTTCGGTCGCTGCCGGAGAGGTGCTGGCACTTGTCGGCCCCTCGGGGTGTGGCAAGTCGACGTTGATCCATTGTGCCGCGGGTCTGGTCGATCCGCGTGAAGGCCGGGTCATGCGGCATTACGCCCGCCACGGCATGGTGTTTCAAGACCCCCGTCTGCTGCCCTGGGCCACAGCCGAGGCGAATATTGCCTATGCCGCCACCCTGTCGGGCATGGGCCGCAAGGCCGCCCGTGCCGCCGCCCACGCCGCCGCCAGCCGTGTGTCTTTCGCCGCCGAGGATATGGCCAAATTCCCGGTAGAGCTGTCGGGGGGTATGCGCCAGCGTGTCGCGATTGCCCGCGCGCTGGTCGTGCGCCCGGACTTCCTTTTCTTTGACGAACCGTTCACCGCGTTGGATGTAGCGTTAAAGCGGCGCTTGCAGGATCTGGTGATCGAAGCCGTGGGGGCGGGTGATTTCGGGGCGCTTTTCGTGACGCACGATCTGACCGAAGCTGCGCGCATCGCGCACCGCATAGCAGTGATGGACCCGCGAGGGGCCGGCATCGCGGGTACCCGCATCGTACCCGGTCAACCCGGCGCGCGTGACGAGGCGGCCCTGTTTGCCCTGACCGAGGGCTGGCGCTGCCATGACCCGTTGTTTCGCCGTATCCATGACGTCGACGAAAGACGCACCGCATGACCCTGCAATCCCCGATCCCCGATTTACGCGGCATTCCGCCGATTGAACACGCCAAGCACAGGGTCGGGCTGGCGGATGTGCTTACCGATGAGGGCTTTCGGCTGTTTTTTCCGCTGGCGGCGCTGCATGCCGCGCTTTGGCCGTTTTTGTGGATCGCGGTTCAGGGCTATAACCTGCTAGGCGCCACGCAGATTACGTCAAGCGTCTGGCACATGCATGAAATGCTTTATGGCTCTTTCGGGGCGGCGCTGATCGGGTTCTTGACCACTGCTTTTCCGGAATGGACCGACACAAGGCCGATGCGCGGGCGCGTGCTTTGGTATTTTGCCGGTGCGTGGGGGGTGGCGCGGGTGATTGGGCTGCTGGGCGCGGATCTGCTGACGCCATTGGCTGCGCTGGCCGATCTGGCGTGGCTTGGCGGGTTGATCGCCTATGCGGTGTGGATTTCCTGGACCAAGCGCACGGACCGGCTACTGGCCTTTATCGGCTGGCTTGCGGCCTTTGCCCTGGCCGAGGCGGTGACGCGCGGTTGGATGATTTCCGGCGCCAGCTTTGAGGCGGCACAGGCGGTCAAGGTGGCGGGGTTGATCTTTTTGGGGATGCTGGGGCTGGCCCTGGCGCGGATCGGTGTGCCGGTAACCAACCTTGTCTTGGACCCGACCGAGCAAACTTCGCCGTTTCGGCCGCACCCGGGACGGTTGAACCTTGCCTCGGGTTTGGTTGCGGTGGCGATTGCGGGGCAAGTCGCGGGGCTTTCGGAGGCGGTCAACGGCTGGCTTCTTGTTGCCGCGGGGGCGGGATTGCTGGACCGTGTTGGCGAAGGTTTTGTCGGGCGCGATGGCCGCCGCGCCGAGATTGTGGCGTTATGGCTGCCACCCGCGCTGGCCGGGGCGGGGTTGCTTTGGCTGGGCGCAGGGCAACTGGGCGCACCCCTGGCCCCGGCGGGTGGCTGGCATCTGGCGCTGATGGGCGGGTTGGGGCTGGCGGTTCTGGCGGTGATGTCCATCGCGGGGCTGTTCCATTCGGGCCACACGCTGCCCGTGGCGCGCCCCGTCAAGTGGGCAATCGGGGTGATGCTGGCCTCTGTCATGGTGCGGCTAGCGCCGGAATTGGGCGTGATAGACCCGTTTTTGGCGCATCTGGCGGCCTCTATCCTATGGGCGGCAGCGTTCGGCCTGTGGCTTGTCGCCTATTGGCCGCTTTTGTCAGACCCCGCGACCTTGGGCAAACACGAGGGCTGCTAGGCCGGCGATCTGCGCGCGCGCAACCGCTTAGGGTGAAAACTGCACTGTGACGTTCACCAAAAACGCGCGCACATTGTAGAGAATTCGTGACTTTTGGCGCTGATAGCTATTAACTGTTTCCATCGCCTGACGTGATTGTAGGGGAGCATGCCATATGGTGTCCAAAGATCCGCGCCGGAAACCCGCTCTACAGCGACTGGCGCAGACCATTTCCATGGTGCTGGCGGCCGGCATTGGGCTGTCAGGCCCGGCGCTGGCACAACCCGGCACGCCCGCCAGCAATGTGACGCCGGAAACCTTTCAGCCGCCGCTGCAAAAACTGAACGGCGCGATTGTGTTCAGCGGCGCGACATCGGTCAAGGCGCCGCCGGGGGCGGACGCGATCGCGATCACGCTTTCGGGTGTTGATCTGCGTGGCGGGCTGGCGCAACTGGCAACCGCAAATGCCGCGCTGAAGACGCGCCTGACCGGCAAGCGGATCCCCGTATCAGAGCTGTTTGATGCCGTGGCTGCGCTGGAAGAGTCCTACGCCAACGCGGGCTATGTGCTGGTGCGCGTTGTGCTGCCACAGCAGGCGCTGCGCGATGGCGGGGTGCTGAAGGTCGATGTGGTCAACGGGTTCGTAGAGGCGGTCGACCGCGAAAACGTACCCCCCGAGGTGCAGCAGCGGATCGACAGGTTGACCGCGCCGCTGGTCAACCGCAAGGGGCTGACCCTGGCCGAGCTGGAACGTCAGTTGCTGTTGGCGGGCGATATTGCCGGTGTGGCATTGGGGACCGCGCTGGGGGTCGGGCAACTACCCGGTGGAACGGTGCTGACGCTGGACCCAGAGTATCAAAGGATCACGGGGTTTGTCGGGTTTGACAACTTTGCCGACGATGATCTGGGGCCGGTTACGCTGAATGCAGGGGTCGAGTTCAACAGCGTTATGGGCCTGGGCGAGACGCTTTATCTGCGTGCATCGGGTGCGCCCTACAAGTTTTTCAGCAGTGATCCGCGGTACCGTGTTCTGGCGGCGGGCGCGCTGGTGCCGCTGGGCACCTCGGGGTTGGCGCTGAACGGCGAGGTGACGGTCAGCCACACCACGCCCGACGACGACATCGTGCCAACGCAGTCGCAATTTGACCGGCAGTCCTTGCGGCTGATCTATCCATGGATACGGTCGCGGCAAATGAACCTGACGACGCAATTGGCGCTGGACCGGCAACAAGACAGCCAGGACCTTATCGCCGGCGCCGTAACGCCGATTTACGACGACAAGACAACGGTGCTGCGTGCGGGGGCAAGCCTGAATTACCAGCACGGGGGCGGCGCCTATAGTGATGTCGGCGCGGTGCTGTCGAAAGGGATTGACGCGCTGGGTGCGCGCACGCTGGCGGACGTTGGCGCGGGCACGCCGCTGTCACGTCAGGGCGCGGATGCGACATTCACCAAGCTCAGTTTTTCGGGCTTTCATCAACGCCCACTGACGCGCAACCTGATCTTGTCGGTGACGGCGCGGGGGCAGGTGTCGTTTGGCGATGCACTGCTTACGGCAGAACAATTCGGCCTTGCCGGGCCGCGGGAAATTTCGGCGTTTGATTCTGGTGATTTGCGGGGCGATAGCGGCTGGGTGTTGCGCGCGGAACTGGCGCATCAGGCGCCGGGCACTCTGGGCAAGATGCCGGTGATGTTCAGCCCTTATGTCTTTTTGGCCGCGGGGGGGGTGACCATCGAGCAGCCCACCATCCTGGAGCATGGTCATGAAAATGCCCAAGCCTATGGTATCGGTCTGGATCTGTTTTCCCAGACCGAGTCACGATTTAGAGCAAGCAGTCTGAGGCTTGAGATGGCCAAGGGGGAACGCGATTATGGTCCGGATGAAACACGGTTCAGCATATCGGGAAATTTCCGTTTCTAAGCGCTGGGGGCGTTACCAGCTTGCGCCTGTGACGCTGGTCATTCTGGGCTTTGTGCAGCCTCTGGCCGTGCTGGCCGATGAGGTGTTGCCGCAGGGGGGAAGTGTTGTTCAGGGCGGTGCCGTGATTTCGGTACCCGGCGCTGGGCAAATGATCATAAATCAAAGCAGCAACCGTGCGGTGGTGAACTGGAATTCGTTTTCCATCGGGCAGGGGAATTCGGTTGATATTCGCCAGCCGTCAACCTCTAGCGCGATTCTGAACCGCGTTACCGGCACCACCACTAGCGAAATTCATGGCCGGCTAAGCGCAAATGGGCAGGTGTTTGTCGTCAACCCCAACGGGATTTTCATCGGTGAACAGGGCGCTGTCAGCGCAGGCGGCGGTTTTGTCGGTTCGACGCTGGACACGACGGATGAGAATTTCATGGCAGGTCGGCTGCGCTTTGAGGGGCAGGGGGCCTCGGCGGCGGTGCGCAATGACGGGCGCGTGACCATCGGGCGGGGTGGCTTTGCCGCGCTGCTGGGGGGGCATGTGTCAAACGCGGGAACGGTGACTGTGCCGATGGGCCGGATCGGGCTGGCAAGCGGCGAGATGGTCACGCTGGATGTGTCGGGCGACCGTTTCTTGCAAGTGGCTGTGCCCACCGAAGGCGATTCGGATGAGATGCGCGCCCTGATTGAAAATGCGGGCACTGTTGCGGCTGAAGGCGGGCTGATCGAAATGCGCGCCGCCACGGCGCGCGATGCGGCGCGCAACGCGATCAACCTTTCGGGTGTGGCCGAGGCGCGTTCAGTGTCGCGGCGGGGCGGGACGATCATTCTGGGCGGAGGCGCGGGCGGCAAGGTGCGCGTCACCGGTCGGGTGACAACCCGGCCTGCGGCGGCGGTTGAAAAATCTCCTCGCCCACAGGCCCGGCCCGGTGGTGACATTACGATAACCGGTCAGGCCATAACGCTGCAAGGCGCAAAGATTGCGGTTGGTGGCGATGGCGATGGCGGGCGGATCAATATCGGAGGGGCTTTTCAGGGTGGTGACAGCCTGCCAAGCGCCCTTACCCTTGAGGTGGACGGCGATACGCGTATCACGGCCGACGCCGGGCAGACAGGCAACGGCGGCCGGGTGATCCTGTGGTCGGATCAAAAGACCACGTTCGATGGCCAGATTTCCGCACGCGGCGGGGCAAGCGGTGGCGATGGTGGCTTTGTCGAGGTGTCGGGCAAACAGACGCTCGCCTTTCGCGGATTGGTCAATACAAACGCGCCATATGGGGCAACAGGCACGTTGCTGTTGGACCCCCACAACATAACCATTGCAGACGCGGCGTCTTTTGGGATCGGGCCGGATGGGTCGGGGTATACCGCGTCCGGGGATGACGCAATCCTGTCGGTGACGGATCTTGAGTCGAACCTTGCGGATAACAACATTCAGGTTTCAACAGGCTCTGGCGGCACGCAGGACGGCAACATCACGGTTGCGGCGGAAATCAACTGGAGTTCCTTCAACACTCTGGCTTTCAACGCGGCGAATGACGTGACCCTGAATGCCGGTGTCATTGGCCCGAACGGCACCTTTCGGATCAGCGCGGGGGGCGATATCACCACCGGTGCCGGCGGCGCTGTCGAGGTGGCCCGCTTTGATCTGGAGCGGGGCGACTGGATCCAGCAGGGCGCAACTTTGCCCAGCTTCAGTGCGGGCGATTTTCGGCTGGCGCAGGCTGCCGACACCTCATTCTTGCGCGTAAGCGGGGGCACGGGCGACGGTGATCCGTATCTGTTGTTTGATGTGTACGGGTTGCAGGGTGCCGGCTCGCAGCCCCTGCTGGGCCGAGATTTTGCGCTGGCGAATGATATTGACGCCTCTGGCACCTCGGATTGGAACGATGAGCTGGGGTTCGCGCCGATCGGAACACCGGGGGGCAACGTCTTCAGCGGCACGTTGGACGGGCGCGACAACACGATTTCGGGCCTTGGCGTGAACAGGTCGGTGGCTGGCCTGTTTGGCGCGACGAATGGCGCGATGATTTCCAACATGACGCTGGATAAGCTGGCCATCGCTGGCGAGAATATGGGGGGGCTGGCGGTTCTGGCGATTGATACGGTGATCGAGAATATTCAGGTGAACGGCAATGTGGATGCGCTTTATCCTGATATCGTGGGCGGTATCGTCGGTGAATTGCGCGGCGCGGCATCGCAGCTGCGCAACAGCAGCTTTTCGGGCCGGGTGACGGCAACTAACGAAACCGACAGCGGCTATAGCCTTGGCGGGCTAGTGGGCACCAATGCGGGTGGCACGGTTGCCAACAGCGACTTTTCCGGGGTGATCGAGGAACAGGGGATTACCGACGCCTTGCATAGTATCGGGGGCGCTGTGGGGACCAACCGGGGCACGGTTACCGGGGTTACAACTGCAGGTGATATGCTGATTAGCGGAAATGATGGCGTGCTTCTTGCAGGGGGGCTTGTTGCAGACAACCAGTCCGCCGGAGTCATCAGCGGTGCTGATAGCGACATATCGGTGACGTTGGATGATGTGGCGGCAGACCAGATCTATGCGGGCGGGGTTGTCGGGCGCAATAGCGGCAGCGTAGCCGCGTCAAGGACTACCTCGGCGGTTGTTGTGGGCAATGCTGATGGTCCCGTGTCCGTGGGTGGCTTTGCGGGTCTTAATACCAATACCGGCAGCATCAGCGACGCGATGGCCGAGGGAGGTGTGGACGTTTCGGTGTCGTTCTATGCGGCGTCTGGTAATGCGTATATCGGGGGCTTCGTCGGGGAAAACCAAGGCGCTGTCACGCGTACGGCGGCGCGCGGCGCTGTGGACAGCCAGACAGGCCTGCTCAGCGCCTCCGTAGGTGGTCATACCGGCTATAACGACGCGGGGACGGTGTTGAACAGTTACGCCAGTGGCGCCGTCAGCTCCACATCAGACGCCGCCCATTTTGTCGGCGGTCTGGTGGGCCGCACGAACGGCGGGGCGATTACCAGCACCTACGCCAGCGGTGCTGTGGGCGGCGCCGGTAGTGGGGGGCTGACTGAGGGCGGTTTGATTGGCCAGAACGCCGCCACCGCGGTTGCTGCCTCTTACTGGGATACGGAGACATCGGGACAGGCCGATGGCGGCCCCGGCCTGGGGCTGGGGCTGACCACGGCAGAGTTTGCAGACACCGATGAATTTCTAACCACCGCAGGCGATGCCGGCTGGAATTTTGATACCGTCTGGGCGCCCGGTGCTGCCGGGCGCTACCCGGCACTTTATGCGATTGACCGGGTCTTGTTTGCGCGGCCTGACCCCCTGGCCCTAAGCTATGGTCAGGTGCCCCCGGCTGCGACCGGGCCCGTGGCCGGCGGCCCCTTGGCCTATGTCTTTGCCGCCCCGGCAGAGACGATTGACACCGCCCCCATCTTTGCCGCACCTGTTCTGGCCGGCACGGCGGTTGGAACCCAAAGCTATTCGGTGGCCACCCTGCCGCTGACCAGTTCCACCGGGCAAAGCTATGCCGTTGTGGCGCGCACGGGCCGTGCCGAGATCAGCCCCGCCGCGCTGACCCTGACCGCCAATGACGCGACCAAGACCTATGGCACAGAGCTGACGTTTGCCGGAACCGAGTTTACGCTGACTGAGGGCACGCTGTTCTTTGAGGATAGCGTAGACACACTCACGCTGGCCTCTGACGGGGCGGCGGATGACGCGCCAGTGGGGGGCAGCCCTTATGCCATCACCGCAGACGGGCCCGTCACCGGAACAGGGACGGATAACTATGATATCACCTTTGTGAACGGCGCGCTGACGGTAGACCCGGCACCGGTAACGTTGACGGGCACGGTGAATGACGCGCGTAAACCCTATGGCACGGCCCTGACCTTTGCCGGGACCGAGTTCACGCTGACGGGTGGCGCACTGCTTTTTGATGACAGGCTTGACACGCTCACGCTTAGTTCGGCGGGGGCGGCGGCGGGTGCACCGATAGAATACAGCCCCTACGCCATCACCGCGGGCGGGCCGGTAACCGGAACGGGTGTTGATAACTATGCGTTCACGTTCGATCTTGCCGATGGCGCGCTGACAGTGGACCCGGCCCCGGTGACGGTGCCGCCGCCCGACATTCCGGTTTTTGATTTGCCGAACCCGGCCGATACGCTGGTTATTCCGGGGGGCGGCGGTGCTGTGGTCAATATCCCGCGGGACGGCGGCACTACCATCACCGGGCATAGCCCGCGCGATACGCTGCTGTTGGTGCAGGAAATAGCAAACACGCTGGAAATCGCGGCGGCGAACTGTAACGAAAGTTCGGGCGATGTGGGCCGGTATCTGGCCTGTATTTCTGACGCGCTGGATGCATTTGCAGACCAACTTGACGCCATTTCGACCGACCTGCCGCCGGGCATGGAGGACGTGGCGCGGATTGTGCGCGATGCACGCGAGGGTGTGGGCCGCGCCCGCGCCCGCGCCTTGGCGCGCATGGCGCAGGCCACTACCGACGCAGAGCGCGACCAGATCTTCCGCGATGCCGTGAACGAGTCGCGCGCCGCGCTTGACACGGCCTCAAGCGAAATCCGCAAGGCCATTTTGCTGGTCCGCGCCGATGATCCTGAACTGGCGGCGGTGCAGCGGGCAACGATCAATACCGTGGCCCTGGCAATCGACAATGTCGGAATCCAGCTAAGCCGCGTTGAGGAGCTGTGAGACTTTTATGCGTCTGGTGTGCCTTTTCGTCATGTTCTGGCTGTCCTTCATGGGGCTGGCCCGGGCCGAAACGCGGGTTGCACTGGTTATCGGGAATTCCGATTACGAACATATTGATGCGTTGAAAAATCCGCGCAATGATGCGCTGGATATCTCTGTCGCGCTGGAGGGTCTGGGCTTTGATGTGATGCTTGCAATTGACGCGACGCAGGCGCGATTTCAGACCTTGATCCCGGAATTCGCAGCCAAGGGCGCGACGGCGGATGTGACGCTTTTGTATTACGCGGGGCATGGATTTCAGATTGATGGGCACAACTATATGGTGCCCACGGATGCGGCAATTTCCAGCGCCGCGGACCTGACAGATCAAACGCTGCGGCTTGATCAGCTATTGGCCGCGATGGCGCGCTCTGACGGCGTGAAGCTGGTGTTTCTGGATGCGTGCCGGGACAATCCCTTTGGTGCAACGATCAAGGATGCACATCTTGGCAAGGGTCTGGCGCAGGTCGGGACCGAGGCGAATTTCCTGTTTTCCTATGCAACGCAGCCAAACAACGTGGCCTATGATGGTACCGGGCGGAACAGCTTTTATTCTGAGGCCATGTTGCACCACCTTTACACACCGGGGCAGGATGTGGGGCAGATGATGATTGGCGTGCGCCGCGATGTGCTGGCCGCAACGGGGGGCAAGCAGATCCCTTGGGAAAATTCGTCCCTTACCCGCAGCTTTCGGTTCAACGTCAGCCCCGAGGCGATCTCTGAGGAAAGCATGCTTTATCAGATCGCGGTGGATGAACGCGATCCCGATCTGCTGAACCTTTATGTCGATCGCTACCCTACCGGGGCCCATACCCAAGAGGCGTTGGCGTTTCTGGATACCGGCACGCAAACCCGCACGATCGAACGCAACAACGACACCGAGCGTGCCCAACGGCTGTGGGAACTGGCGCAGCGCAGCCGGATGCGACCGCTTTTGGAACTATACGTCGCGCGCTACCCCGATGCCCCCAACCGAGCCGAGGCCGAACGGCTGCTGATGACCATTCCACGCCCCGAGGATGCGACCGCAGGCAAGATATGCGAGCGGCTGGCGACCCACCCGCGCGATGCCACGGCCGAAAATGCGGGTGTGCCGATGTCACGGTTGCAGCAAAATGCGCTGGCGGCGATTCAGGCGTGCAGTGCGGCGGCGGCGCGCGCGCCAGAAGTGCCGCATTATGTGGCGCTTTTGGCGCGTGCGACCGTGGCATCGGGGGATATGGCCCGCGCCGTAGTGCTCTACCGCGACGCGGCAGAGCGCGGCGATTTGCGCGCGATGGTCAGTCTTGCCCAGCTGACTGAACAAGGGACCGGTGTGCCACAAGACAGCATGCGCGCGCTGGCGCTTTATGAACAGGCGGCAGCGGGCGGCAGCGATGACGCGATGATCAACCTTGCGATCACCCTGCTGGAGGGGCGCACCGTTCCCGCCGACCCCGCCCGCGCGCTGGCGCTATTGAAAAGGGCCGCGGCAGAGGGGTCGGCCAAGGCAACGTTCAATCTGGGTGTTTTGGCGTTGGAACGAACAGGCGAAGGCCCAGAGGCCGCGCTTGACTATTTTCAGCGTGCTGCGCGCAACGGCGAGGCAGAGGGCTTCCGCGCTGCGGCAATCTTGCTGGATGAGGGGCGCGGCACCGTGCGCGACCCGGCGGGCGCTGCCAGAATGCTGTTGCGCGGCGCGGTTGAGGACCGTGGGCTTATCGTACGTCAGTTGACGACCGCGACGGATCAATGGGCCCCCGAGACGGTGCGCGCGGTACAGGCGCTACTGCAAGAGGCGGGCTATTACACCGCCGCGATCGACGGTCTGCCGGGATCGAACTTTACCGCCGCCCTTGAAAAATGGCGCAATGGCGGTTTCAAGGCGGCGGTGCTGAACTAAGCGGGCGCTAGGGCCGTGCGTCAATGATCCTTGAGGCGACCCCGATAATATCTGTTTCACGGCCCGATAGGGTCGCTTTCAGCGCCTCGGCCAGTGATTTGACGCTTTCATCACGGGGGCGGCGCATATCAAAAAGCGGGGTTTTCGACAGGATCGCGACGATTTCGGATTTACCGTAATTTTCAGCGTCAATTTCAATTGCGAGGCGCGTCGGATCCTCTTGCAAGGCTTTGATCGGCCACAGCACCCGCACCCGGCGCACGCCGTTTTCAACGACCCCCAACGTGTCGACCATATGCGCGGTATGGTTGATGTTGGGCAGGATGTTGAAAACCTTGCCCGTATTGTCAACCACCAGAACCCAAAGCGACGCGCCCGTAACCGAGGCGGGTAGCTGCACATCGACAATGGGATTTTCGCCGGTGTTATAGACCCCGCTCAGCACCGCCTCGCCGGTGGCGCCTCGCCCAAGCCAGATCGAGATGGCCCCCCCTGCCGTGGTTGGCATCACCGCGCGGATTGCGCAAAGATCAGCGTTCAACACGGTGGTCTCGACCCGCAGGGCGCGCTCTCCGATCATCGGGGTCAGCGCCAGTTTCAGCGCCTCTACATCCGCCGCTTCTGCCAGGTCGCCGGTCACGGTGACCGGGTCAAACATCGCGTAGGCATCGTTTTCGGCCCCCAGTAGCGTCAGCTTGCCACAGGTCGCGCGGGCGGCCAGGATCGGCGCCAAGGTGCCGGTGCCAAGAGTTTCGGGGCCGGCCAGGATCGTGCCTTGCAGGTCCATGCCGCTGCGCGCGGTCCAGTCGTGCATGGCCACGCCAAGCGCGTCACGCGTTGGCGCATCCGGCGCCAGCCCTGCAACCGTAACATCGGTGTCTGCGATATCAAGCTGCCATTCCGCCAGGGGCGCAAGCAGGGTCATCAGCTCGGCCACCTGTTCGGGCCATGCCGGATCGGGGACCCCGGTTGCCAGGTGCAACGCCTCTGGTGGCGGTTGCTTGCCGGTGCTGCCGGTATAGGCGGCCAGCAATAGCGCGGCACTGTCCGCATCGGGGGCGTGGCCGGCCAGGGTGCTGCCTTCAACGCCATCGGCGGCATTAAGCGTATATGGCGCCGCGAGCGGCAAGCCAGGGGGAAACAGTGTCTCAAGCGCGCCGGAAAAATAAACCCCACCCGCAAGAGCCCCCAGCACCAAGAGCCCCAGCACCGGCTTGCCAAGGCGAAATTTCGGCCTTTCTGCCGGGCCTTTGTGCCGGTGCGTGTCGGGCTTTAGCCACTGGTCCAGCCGGTCCTTTGCGGCCTGGGCGCTGGCGGGGCGATCATCGGGGTTGGGGGCGCTCAGCAGTGAAATCAGATTGCTGAGCGGCGGGTGGATGCCAGAAACATCCAGCGGATTTTTCTTGAACCGCACCACGTCGCCGGGGTTGTGGCCCACATCGGGTACAGCGCGGCGCGCCACCGCCAAAAGCGAGGCCCCGAGCGCATAAAGATCGGTGCGAAAATCCGCATGGCCATCCAGCTGTTCGGGGGCGGCATATTCATATTTCCCGGCGAAACTCTTGCCGACAATGGTGCGTGCGCCGGCGGCGGTATCCTTGGCGATGCCGAAATCTATAATCGTTGCCTTTTCGGCCTCGCCTCCGCGCAGAATGATATTGTCGGGCGACAGGTCACGGTGAACGATGCCCTGGGCGTGGGTCGCCACCAGCCCCGCCAGTATGCGGTGCGCGATGATCAACAGTTCGCGGTCGCCGAGCTGGCGTTCAAACATCAGATCGCTTAGCGGCGGGCCTTCTACATAGTCCATCACCAAAAAGACATGGCCCCCATCGGTGCGCGAACATTCGGAGTAGCGCACCACCGCGTCATGCATGATGTTGCGCATCTGCTCTTCACGCTTCATCAGTTCCAGATAATCGGCATTGCCTGAAAACCGTGCGTTCAGCGCCTTGATCGCTGAAAGCCGCTCGGTGATCTGGTTGACGGCAAGGTAAACCTCGCCGGTGCCACCACGGCCCAGGATACCCTTGATCTCGTAGGTGTTGTTAAGCACCTGCCCGGTTTGAAAAATGTCCGAGGGCATGGGATCTTTCATGAAACGATCCTCTCTTGGTGAGATTTGTTCAAAACTGTCGATTCAAACCGAATTTCAGTCTACCATAGCGTATGAGTCTGGTTCGCCCAAATTTCGACTATTGCTTTGATACATCAGATTGCACGAAAGGACGCCGCTAGATGGCTGCACGTGGATCCAATGGAACGATCAAACGCAAAGAGCTGGTGGGCAAGCTGAATCCGACCTGCCTCAAGGCTTTTTCCGAGGCGGCGCAATCGGCCAAGCGACGCGGCAACCCCTATGTGGAGCTGGTCCATTTCATCACCACCCTGGCAGATACCGAAGGCGCGGATTTCGCGCTGTTGATGGAAGCGGCCGGCGTGGACCGCCACAAGTTCAACGGTGATATCCTGCGCGCCCTTGATGCGCTGCCCCATGGTGCAGGGTCGGTCGAGGAATTTTCAGACCACATCTTTCGTGCAATCCAGGAGGCGTGGAATTACGGCACCTTTGAATTTGGCGATGATACGGTGCGTTCGGCCTATGTGCTTTTGGCGGCGCTTGATGTGCCGGTGTTGGAGGGGTTGCTGTTCAAGATCAGTCTGGAGTTTGACAAGTTTGACGCCGCCGTAATGGCCGCCGATCTGAACAATCTTCTGGCCGATTCAATCGAACGTGGCGCTGCAAGCGATACCCCCGAACCGGGTACGAAAAAGGTACCGGGCGGCAAATCGGCGCTGGCACTATATGCCACCAACCTGACCGAGCGCGCACGCGCGGGCAAGATGGACCCGGTGATGGGGCGCGATCCCGAGATCCGCCAGATCATCGACATCCTGATGCGGCGCAAGCAAAACAACCCGATCCTGACCGGCGAGGCGGGCGTGGGCAAGACGGCGGTGGTGGAGGGTTTTGCGCAGCGGCTGGCCAAAGGCGATGTGCCGCCGCAACTGCGCAATGTGGATTTGCAGATGCTTGACATTGGCCTGATGCAGGCCGGGGCGAGCGTGAAGGGAGAGTTTGAAAAACGCCTGAAAGCGGTGATCGAAGAGGTGCAATCCAGCGACCGGCCCATCATCCTGTTCATTGACGAGGCCCATACGCTGATCGGGGCGGGGGGCTCTGCCGGAACGGGCGACGCGGCAAACCTGCTGAAACCGGCACTGGCACGCGGAGAGTTGCGCACCGTTGCCGCAACCACCTGGGCCGAATACAAGCAACATATTGAGCCCGACCCGGCCCTTACGCGGCGATTTCAGGTGGTCAAGGTCGAAGAACCCGACGAGGCCAAGGCGATGCTGATGTGCCGCGGCATTGCCGGGGTGCTGGAAAAACATCACCGCGTTGAACTGCTGGATGAGGCGATCGAGGCGGCGGTCAAGCTGTCGCACCGCTATATCCCCAGCCGCCAATTGCCCGACAAGGCGATCAGCCTTCTGGATACCGCCTGCGCCCGTGTCGCGGTCAGTCAGCACGCCACCCCGGCAGAGGTCGAGGATGCGCGCCGCCGTCTTGACGCGCTGGAGATAGAACAAGGCATCATCGGGCGTGAAGAGGCCATCGGCATCGACGTTGCCACGCGAAAGGCGGCGGTTGAGGCTGCCTTGGCCGACGCGGTTGCCGTATTTGACGCGGCCAACCTGCGTTGGGACGCTGAAAAGGCGATTGTCGCTGAAATCCTTGATCTGCGGGCACAACTGCGGGGGCTGGGCGCTGCGGTGGATGAGACCGGCGATCTGGGCGATGCGGATGACGCGACCAACGATCCTGACGATCCGGACGCGCCAGAGGCCGCGCCATTTGATCGCGCGGGCGCTCTTGCCACGTTGAAAGAGCGTATGGCCACGCTTTCGGCTGCGCAGGGTGAAACGCCGCTTATCCTGCCATCGGTGGACCGGCTGGCCGTGGGGTCAGTGGTGCAGGACTGGACCGGCATTCCACTGGGCCGGATGCTGACCAGCCAGACCGAACGCGCGTTGACACTGGCGGCCATGCTGGGCGAACGGGTGGTCGGGCAGGATCACGCCATGGAAATGATTGCCAACCGCATTCAGACCTCTGCCGCCGGGCTGAAATCGCCCGAAAAGCCGGTTGGGGTGTTCATGCTGTGTGGCCCCTCGGGCGTGGGCAAGACCGAAACCGCACTGGCCTTGGCCGAACTGATGTATGGTGGCGAAAACAATCTTATTTCCATCAACATGAGCGAATTTCAGGAGGCACACACCGTATCGACCCTGAAAGGCGCGCCACCGGGCTATGTCGGCTATGGCAAGGGCGGTATCCTGACCGAGGCGGTGCGGCGCCGGCCCTATTCGGTGATTTTGCTGGATGAGGTCGAAAAGGCCCACCCCGATGTGCACGAGATCTTTTTTCAGGTGTTCGACAAGGGGATGATGGACGATAGCGAAGGCCGACGGATAGATTTCAAAAATACGCTGATCTTGTTGACCACCAATGTCGGGTCCGAGGAAATCATGGCGATGACGGCAGACGGCCGGCAACGCGCAGATGCCGATGAACTGGGGGTGGCACTGCGTGCGCCGTTGCTTAGGGTGTTTCCCGCTGCGCTTTTGGGGCGGGTCGTGGCGATCCCGTATTTTCCGCTGTCTGATACGATGATCGAGGCGATTGCCACCCAAAAACTGCGCAGTCTGGCCCGGCGTCTGGGCGAAGGCTACGGTGCCGAGCTGGTTATCGGTGACGGTGCGATGCAGGTAATCAAGGACCGCTGCACCGAAATCGAAAGCGGTGGGCGGATGATCGACGCGATCCTGACCAATACCCTGATGCCGGAACTTAGCCGCCGCATCCTCAACTATCGGCTTGAGGGGCGCGAATTGAACAAGGTGACAGTGACGGGCGGCGCTGAGGGCTTTGGCTATAACTTCGAGTGAGGTGGCATGAAGGTTTTCAACCGCCCCGGATATCTGCACCAGCACACCATGGGTATGGATGTGGCCGGGCGCGAACATTTCGTCCTGGTTATCAAGGGCAGTTTTGATTTTCCTGTGCTTAGCGGCGCGGTGCCAACCCCGGCGGCGTTACAGCTGCCGCTGATCACCGCTGATGAGCCGACGGGCGAGCCGGGGTTTTCCGCGACCCGCTGGGAAACCGATTTCGCCTTTCGCAAGCCAAGATGTGATATCGTGGTGCAGGGTGCCGCCTACGCCCCCAAGGGCCGCAAGGCCGCGCGCGTGCAGGTTGGTCTGCGCGTGGGGGGCTGGCAGAAAAGTTTCCACGTTGTCGGTCATCGCGAGTGGCGCGTGATCGGCCCTTCGGTACGCGCAACCGAGCCCTACCCCTTTACCCGCGCTGAATTTGGCTATGACACTGCGTTTGGCGGTGTTGACCGGCTTGCCCCCGAAGACCCCAAACCGCCCGCCTACATGGCCAACCCCCACGGCCGCGGCTTTGCCACGTTTCGCAATCAGGCCAGACTGTCGGGCCAACCCTTGCCCCTGACCGAGGAAGTCGGCGTGCCGGTAACCTCGCCCTATGAGGAATATCGCCCGATGGCGCTGGGGCCCATCTGGCGCGGTCGGGCAGATCGGTTGCGCTTTGGCGGCACCTTTGATCAGCACTGGCAAGACAATGTGTTTCCTTTCCTGCCGCGCGATTTTGACGAACGCTATTACCAGCAGGTCGGTGAGGATCAGCAGATCGCCAAGCCGCAGCGCGCGCAAGACATCGTATTGCTGAACCTGACCCCTTCGGGGCGCGAGGCCTTTCGCCTGCCCGATCCCGCGCTGCCGGTGCGGATATTTCGCGGATGGGAAACCGCGTTTGACGGCATGCTTTACCCCGACACGCTGATTTTTGACACCGAAGCGCGCAAGCTGTCGATGCTGTGGCGGGTAGATGTGCCGATGAGGCGCATCATCACCGAATTTACCGAAACCTGGATTGGCCTGCCGCGTAAGGGGTTGGTGCGCGCCAAGGCGCAAGGCAAGCGCTATCTGTCGCTGGCGAGGATTGATAGATGAGCAGGTGCGTCAATATCATCGGGTCCGGCATGGTAACCGCGGTGGGGCTGAACGCGCTGGCGACAACAGCCGCGATGCGCGCCGGGATTGACGGGTTTCAAGAGACGCAATTCATAACGCCGGGCGGCGCTTGGCTGATTGGTGCGCCGGTTCCCTTGCCGCGTGACTGGGTGGGCGAAAAGCGGCTGGCGCATCTGGCGGCGGGCGCGGTTGTCGATGCGCTGGACGGGCAGGGGGTGGCACCGGAGGGTCTGCACATCGTGCTGTGTCTGGCCGAGCCGTCGCGGCCCGGCCGTCCGGTGCGCAATGTTGAACGCTTTGGCCAACGGGTCTTGGAATACGCTGGCCTGCCAGCCCGCACCCGGCTGCATGTGGTCAGCCACGGCCGCCCCTCTGGGCTGGTGGCGCTGGAAAGGGTTCGACGGATGTTTCAGCGTGATGAGGCGCCCCATGCGTTGATAGTGGGGGCCGATAACCTGCTGAGCGGGCCGACGATCGCGCATTATCTGCGTGAACAAAGGCTGCTGACCGCCGATGTGGCCAACGGCTTTATCCCCGGCGAGGCGGCCGCGGCAATCCTGTGCAGTGCGGGTAGGCCGCAGCATTTTGCGCTGACGGGGTTGGCCCTCGCCCGCGAAGAGGCGTTTCTTTATAACCCCAAGGACAGGCCCCTGCGCGCCGACGGTATGACCCAGGCCTACCGCGACGCCATGACGGCTGCGGGGCTGGATGATTTCGGTCAGGTTGATCTTCGTATCAGCGATCTGACCGGCGAGGCGTATTTTTTCAAGCAAAGCGCGCTCGCGATGCAGCGCACCATGCGCCTGCACCGCGCCCCGCAGGCCATCTGGACGCCGACGGATTGTATCGGCAACGTCGGCGCTGCGATTGTGCCGCTGATGGTAGGTTGGGGGCTGACGGCGTTTGAACGCGGCTATCTTGCGGGTGAGGTGGCATTGATCGAGGCCAGCGGCGATGACGGTGCCTGTGGCGCGGCAATCTTGCAGGCCGCTGCGCGCGCAAGGGTGGCGGCATGACTGTTTTCGCGAACAAGCTGGAAGTCTCGTGCCAGGCGCAGGCCAACAAGATCCTCGCAGCTTTTCCCGATGTCTGCATGACCCCGCCCGAGGCCCCGCCAACCCCGCCCGGCGTGCCGATCCCCTATCCAAATTTCGGCATGGACAGCGACACCGACAAAGGCACCGGCACGGTCAAGATCGGCGGCAAGACGGTTAACCAGAAGAACATATCCTACTTCACCAAAACCACCGGCGACGAGGCGGGTGCGGCGGCCAAGAAGGGCGTGATCAGTTCCAAGAACACCGGCAAAAGCTATAGCCAGGCGTTTTCGATGAACGTGAAGGCCGAGGGTGAAAACCTGACGCGCTTCTCGGACATCTCGACCAACAACCATGGCTCGCCGCCGAATGTCGTGCCATGGCCCAAGATCGGAGCGCCGCATATGCCCGGCGGTGTAGACCCCTGCGAAGGCGACAAGAAAGACGCCGATGAGGCGTGCGGCGATCAGGCCGGCATCGACGCGGCCTGCAAGAAGGCAGCGCTGGACCTGAAAGTCGGGGAACGCGGCAACATAATGGGAACCAGGGATGGCTATAACACGACAATCCCGGTCATGGGATCGAGTTTTCGGGACAATGCGGACCTCATTGAAATGGCGGATACGGCGCAGTTGGATCCATGCCTTGCTGCGCTGGCCTGCGTCTTGCCGAAGAAGGGCAGCGAGAACCAATGCCCTTGCCCGGGCCAGACCGGGCACCACATGGTGCCGGCTTCGGCATTTTATAACAATGGCCGGGGTGAGGGAACAATTGAGCCCGGCGACTTTCCCATAGACATCTGTCCATCACCCAACCCTGTGCCGTCAGATTACAAGGCCCCTCCCGGTTACAAGGCGACCAGCGCACCTTGTGTCTGCGCGGAAGGGTGTTCCAACACAACTGGCTCGCATGGCATGATGCACACAGAGATGAGTGCATTTATTTCCGAGAACGCAGCAGAGGGTGTCGAAATACCCATTATGGGATCTACGCCTGGCAAGCAGGAATTGCCGAGCCTTACCTACGAGGAAATGCGCGACGAAGCTATCAGGTCTCATGCAGTGATCTTTCCCTGCTCAAACTGCAGTGAAGCCTGCCTGAAAGCCCAACTGGACTCTTATCACTGTGATCAATTGGGCATGAAGCCCGACCAACCCCTCAGGGCGGATAAATGCGGCAAAGGGTCTGCTGAGGAGGGACCTGCCAGAGTGTATGCGTCACTGCGGTCCAGTTGGCTAAGTGGTTAGGTTGGCTGAAACGTTTCGACATGCGGTCGAATGGCGACGATGTGTCGAAACGCGTAACATCGGCTTTGGCATGTTTTTGGAGGTGAAGAATGAAGCCGATCCTTGAGAACACTTCTTTGACACGAGCCACGGTGCACAGCGACGATGAGGCCTTTTTCGCCTTGGTCGTAGATGAATTTGCCCATGATTTTGAGAACCCGCATGCAGTGCTCTACTCAATGTCCCCATCTACCGCATCTGAACTCGGCTATTTTGATTTTGCGGTCTCCGACCTTACCTATGCCAATGGGGGCAAGACACGCGTGGCAGTGGGCCACTATGCAGAAGCGATCATTATTGAGGGCACCACCACAACACTTGAGACGATCAACCCGAACGAATGGCCGATCCGGGGCGTTTCAGAGGCCGGGCGCGATATCGTGGCGTGTGGCGCTAACTTGCGGGTTTACCGGCGCCTGGGTCCGGACAATTGGGAAGAGTTCGGTCCGGGCGACAATATGAGCGATGAATTCCAGAACAACCATCTGGAATCTATTGGCGGGTATTCCGAAAGCGAAATATACGCCACCGGCCGTGACGGTATGATCTGGTGGTATGACGGCGCGCACTGGACCGGGGTTCAATGCGCGACGAACCTGGCCTTTCTCAGTGTGGTTTGTGCCGAAGACGGATATGTTTATGTAGGTGGTATAAATGGGATCATGGCCAAGGGCCGACGTGACGAATTTGTCGTCTATACGCCGCCTGCCCCGCTAAGAGACATCTGGGCGCTCCAGGATTTTCGTGGTGCGATATATTGCGCCATGACACGTGCTTTGTTGACATGGACGCCCGACGAAGGGTTTGTGCCGGTGCCAGAAGCGATGCTGCTTGCCAAGACGTTTTACAACCTTGGCAAAGGAAAAGAGGTACTCTGGAGCCTTGGAGAGAAGGATGTGCTCCGGTTCGATGGTGCAGCTTGGACAAGAATCGACCGGATTAATGTCGAATGACTATCGTTAATCTCGCAGGGGCGATTTTGCCGCCAGATAAGTCCGCACTCCGTCCAGATCGAGATCCGCGATTAGCAGCCCGCGCGCCTCGGGTTGCAACATGCGCAGCACGAACAATTCGCCGGCTTCGGGGAATTCGGCGTAGCGCGCCTCAGCGATGCTCTGGCCCTCGGCGCCGGCCACGCGCAGCCCGTCTAGATGGGCGTCCAGACGCGCGACGAGTCGGGCCAGCCGCTCTTCGTCCATGTCGGGGTTGTCGTCGGGGTTCAGCAGGGCAAAGTCATAAAGGCGCCACAGATGCGCGGCGGCTTCGGCGTGCTGGCGCACGATATCCTTGAGGATGGGCGCCGCCATCAGTTCAGATTGACCGACCCGCCACGAACGTGGTTCGAGCCGGAGGCGTGGCTAACCAGATGGGTGCCGCGAATGGTGATATGGCCGTCCTTCTCCAGAATTATTGCGGCTTTGCCGACCCGCAGCTCGATCCGCTCATTGGCGGTGATGCGGGTTGTTTTGCCGTCGTGAACCACATGCGGCGGGCTTTGGCGTGCAGGCTCGATGATGCGCCCGACAATAAGTGGCCGCGCAAGCATACCATCCTCAAACAAAAGCGCCACCTCGCAACCGGCATCCTGCGCGCCAAGCGTGCAAAGCGCCCGTGCGGTTACAGCGTGATCAGCCGGGTTGGAGGGAAAGACAACCAGCGGCGCATCGTTGTCAAAGCCCAGAAAAAGCCCGATCACGACACCGTCCACCTGTTTCGTGATTTCCATGATGCTCTCCGAAAGCGATTTCAGATCCATAATGGATTATCCCATGCGCACGACGATTTACCAAGAACCGGTTTACCCCTGCTGTAAAAAAGATCTGCCTTGCAAACGCCCCTCGATGCGGTGTCGGGGCCATTTCAAAATGCGGGAAATCCTTCTGTTCGGTTTTGTTGCCAAAATGGCAATCCCGTGCAACACTTGCAGTTGTACTCGGCTTTTCTAAAGGTCTTGCGGTATGAATTTTGACCGCCTTCTTGCGCCCATAAATGAGCAGGCGCCCTCGGGCGTGGAATTGAGGCATGATCTGCGGTTTCACGATCTGGTGCGCCTGACCGAGCCTGCCATGCGTTCTGCGCGTGTGAATGGCGACGGTTCCTTGAATGACGCGGCGCCGAATGTTGACTGGACCAAGATACTGGACGACGGTCAGGATCTTGCAACCGAAGGGCGCGATTTGCGCCTGCTGGTACTGCTGGTGCGGGCGCATTACAACGTGGAGGGTTTTGAGGCATTGGCGCAGGCGCTGGGGTTTTTGGCGCAGACCGTGACGCAATATTGGGACAGCCTTCACCCCGCATTGCGCGGCCGCGATGACCCAAAAGCTGCGGCATTGCCCCGGCTGAATGCGCTGCGGCAACTGGAAAATGACGATGACGGGCTTTTGGGGGATATGCGCTTTGGCGTCTTGCTTAACCGGCGTGGTATCGGGCCGGTTACGGGCGATGATCTGGCCCATGCCGCGTTAAGCGATTTCGAGATGCTCGTGCAGGCTGCATCGGGGCTGAGCCAGGCGGAAAAAGACGCGCTGATTGCGGCCCATGGAAAGCGGATCAACCGGGTAAAGGCCGCAACCCGAAGCATGGCCGTCGAGGATGCGCCGGGCATGGCGGTGCTGATTGCCGGCATTACGGCCTGCGAAGCGGCATTGGCCAGCCTGAGCGCGGCAGTGGCACAGGCCGCACAGTTTGGCGACCAGCCAGGGCTGGTGATGCCGGATATGACGGTGTTTTTGGCGCAATGTCGCAAGACCCTGGAACAGGCGGCAAGTACCACGACCCAAGATGCCCCAACCGCCGGGGAAGGCCCCGGTGCCCCCGCAATCGGCACCCCCGCGCCGGTGACGGCCGCGCCGACGGCTACGGCGGCATTGGGTGCAATCAGGTCGCGCGGCGATGTCGAAGAGAGCCTCGGGCGGATCATCGAGTTTTATGAGCGCACCGAGCCAAGCAGCCCGATCCCGCATCTTGCGCGGCGGATGCGCCGGATGGTGGCGATGGATTTTCTGGAACTGATGGAAGAGATCGCGCCATCCGGCCTCAAGGAATTTCGCAACATCGCCGGCGTGGAAGAAGCCAGAAAGAAATGACGCCGCACGATCCGCAGCGACCAGTTTCAGAATAATGACCGGAGGTATTCCAAGTGGCAGACAGCAAGCAGAAGGTTATCGAACGCAACCGCGCGCCAAGGGTGCAGATTGCCTATGAAGTGGAACATTACGGCAGCCCCACCACGATCGAGCTGCCTTTCGTAATGGGTGTGATGGCAGATCTGGCCGGCGCGTCAGAAACGCGCGAGGCGAAAAAGCCGATCAACGAACGCGCATTCGTTGAAACCGATGCGGGCAGGTTCAACAAATTCATGGAGGCGCTGGGCCCACGCGTAAAGGCGCGCGTCAAGAATACCTTGCCGGGTACCGATGGCGCGGAGGGCGATGAAGAGCTGTTTGTTGATCTGTCGTTCAATAGCATGAGCGATTTTGCCCCCGACAAGGTGGCCGAACAGGTGCCGCAACTTAACGAACTTCTCAAGATGCGCAAACAGTTGGAAGAGCTGCTCAGCTATATGGACGGCAAGGTGGATGCCGAAAAACGTATCGCCCAGCTATTGACCAACGAGCCGCTGCTGGCGCAGGCTGCCGCGCAGGCAATGGCGGCAACATCCGAGAAGGAGAGCTGAGCATGGCTGAGAAAAAACAAGCAGACGCAGCAGCCGCCGAGGCCGAAGTGCTGGATCTGGGCGAATTCAGCGAACTGCTGGAAAAGGATTTCCGCGTCAAGGACAGCGAAGGCGAAAAGCTGCAAGCGCTGGTATCAAATCTGGCGCTTGCCGCCAAGGATCGCGCGGGCACCGCGACAATTTCGGGCAACGCGATCAAGTCGATCAAATCGCTGATTGCGGGTATTGACGGGATGCTGACCACGCAGATGAATGAAATCCTGCACGCCCCCGAGGTGCGCAAGATGGAGGGCAGCTGGCGCGGCCTGCATTACCTGATCAATAACACCGAGACTGACCAAAAGCTGAAAATCCGCGTGCTCAACATCACCAAGACCGAACTGGCCGACCATCTGGAAGACTATGAAGGCCAGATGTGGGATCAGGCGGTGATGTTCAAGAAAATTTACAGCGACGAATATTCAATGTTCGGTGGCGAGCCGTTCGGCGCGATCATCGGTGACTATGAATTCAGCCACAAGCCCAAGGATGTCAGCCTGCTGCGCAACCTTTCGGGGATTTGTGCCTCGGCGCACGCGCCGTTCATCGCTGCCGCCGCACCGCAGTTATTCCGCATGGAAAGCTGGCAGGAACTGCCCAATCCGCAGGATCTGGCGCAGATCGTCTCAAGCCCCGATTACGCCAGCTGGCAAAGCCTGCGCGAAAGCGAGGATGCGCGTTACATCGGCCTGGCGATGCCGCGGGTGCTGGGCCGTCTGCCCTATGGCGCCGAAACGGTGCCGGTCAAGGGCTTTGCCTTTGAAGAGCAGATCGACGGGCAGCATGACCATTATGTGTGGATGAACGCGGCCTACGCGATGGGCGTCAACATCAACCGCAGCCACAAGATTTCTGGCTGGGGCACACAGATCCGTGGCGTGGAATCGGGGGGCACGGTGATGAACCTGCCGGTACATACCTTCCCGACCGATGACGGCTCGACCGCGATGAAATGCCCGACCGAAATTGCCATCGACGATCGCCGCGAGGCAGAGTTGGCGAAACTGGGCATGATGCCGATCCTGCACCGCAAGAACACGGATGTGGCCGCCTTTATCGGCGCGCACAGCCTGCAAGATGACGAAACGCGCGCAGGCCGTCTGGTTGACCCCGACGCGCAGGCGAACGAGCGGCTTTCTGCGAACCTGCCCTATCTTTTCCCGGTCAGCCGTTTTGCGCATTACCTCAAGGCGATTGCGCGCGACAAGGTCGGCACATTCAAGGAACGTGCCGATATGCAGATCTGGCTAAGCGAATGGATCAATCGCTATGTTCTGGCCAACCCCGCCATGGCTGATGACAAGGCCAAGGCAAAACGCCCTCTTGCTGCTGCTGAGGTTCAGGTCGACAGCGTCGAGGGCCGTCCCGGCTATTACAGCGCACGGTTTTATTTGCGGCCACACTACCAGTTGGAGGGCATTAACGCGTCGTTACGCCTGGTTTCGGAACTGCCTTCCGTCAAAACCTGATTGCAACGCTGAACAGATTGGAGAACTGACATGGCACTGACAGCATATCTGAAAATTGGCGATATTGCCGGAGAATCGCAGCGCGCCGAACACGAAGAAGAAATTGATATCCACAATATCCACTGGAATATCGAACAGGGTTCTGCGGCGCAGATTGGCAAGGGGCGTTCACGCGGGCGCGCCCAGGTCAGCCCGATAAGTTTACGCAAATACAACGATGCCGCGTCGGCCTATCTGGCACAGGCTTGTATGCAGGGTAAATCCTTCAAGGATATGGTCTTGTCCGTCCGCAAGGATTCCGGGGAAGCGCATCTTGATTACCTGATCATCACAATGGAAAATGTAACGATTTCCAAGTTTGAGACACTGGGCGTGGGTGAAGAAGAGGGCCATCAGTTGATCGAGGAAGAGGTCAGCCTCGTGTTCGAAAATGTGAACTATAAATACACCGTCCAGGAAGATGACCACTCGAAGGGTGCTGAACATGAGTTCAGCTTTGACATCGCGGCTGGGGTCTGACCGGCAATCGGGTAACACCTTATGGTCGATCAGGGGGATGTAAACGCAGTCGCCCGGCAAGAAGCCGTTCAGCCATCGCTTTGGGACCGATTGGTGGATGAACTGCCGGGCATGGACGCGGAACATGACGCACTGCTTCGCGATCTGACAAAAGCGCTTGGCAGTGCGGCTGAGGTGCAGGCGTTGATTAGCGGCGGTGCCCGCGCTGTTGAGGAACGCGGCGATCTGGATGAACGGGTCAAACTACTGGCGCATCGGCTGCTACACCTATCGGTGCGCAAGCGCCGGCTAGAGGAAGGCGGCGTTGTCGTTACCGCCGAGGTCCTGCGCGAGGCGGTGCGGCGCGACATTGAAATGCTGTTCAACATCGAACGGCTGGAGGCGCAATTCTTGTTGACCGACCATGAAATCCTGGAACACGAAAGCCCTGCCAGCCAGTTGGCGGCATTTCCGCAGGTTCGCGCCAGCGTCCTGAATTTCGGCGTGCCGTCCTTTTCGGGGCGCACCAGCACGGATTTTGACAAGGACGATCTGGCCCGCGATATAAAGGCGGTTCTGAATACATTCGAGCCGCGCCTGAAACGCGACAGCGTCAAGGTGCGTGTGCGCACCGGTGACAAGATCGGTCTGCGTATTGATATTGAGGCCGTCTTGTTACTGTCGCCAGTGCCTGAACGTCTGCGGCTTTCCACAAACGTCGATCTGGATACCGGGCGCGCCCTGACCACGCTGGAGGACCGGTGATGGATCAGGCTTTTCTGGAATACTACGAAGAAGAACTAAGCCATATCCGCACCATGGCAGAGGAATTCGCCGCCCTGCACCCCAACGTTGCGCGCAATCTTGCGCTTGACGCCATTCCTTGCCCGGATCCCTATGTTGAACGGCTGCTGGAAGGTGTGGCCTACCTTGCTGCGCGCACAAGGCTTAAGATAGACGGTGAGGCCAGCCGCTATGTGCGCACGCTTATTGATACGCTCTATCCCGATCTGGCCGGGCCAGCACCTGCGATGACCATGGCGGCGCTGACGCCGGGGCCACAGGTTCAGCGGATGCTGGACGGGCATCTGATGGCGCGGGGCACGCGGCTGATGTCGGGGCTGCGTGAAGGGCAGCAGACACGCTGCACCTATACCAACGCGCAGGCGGTTCACCTGTGGCCGATCGCGGTGGCGGGTGTTGAATACCTGCAAGACAAGGGCGCATTGGCGCAGGCCGGTATCGGGCCGGGGATCGCGCGCGAGGCGGCGGCGGGCATCAAGATCACCCTCAGGCGTGACGGCGCAGGCCAGCTGGATGAGCTGTCGCTTGACCAGCTTGACCTTTATTTCGGGGCCGGGTCGCGCGGGGGCGCTATTTTTGATGCGGTGTTTGGCTTTGGTGCCGGTGCCGTGGCGCGGCCGACGGAAAAAAAGACGCCCTATCAGGTCATTGGTACCCCCGGCATGATCGGGGTCAGTGACGCAGAGGCCCTGTTGCCGCGGGTCCGCGCGTCTTTCGAGGGCTATCGGTTACTGCGGGAGTATTTCCTGTTGCCGTCGCGGTTTTATTACATGCGTCTTGGCGGGCTTGGCCCGGTGGTGCGCGCAACAGGCGCCAACCGGCTGGAAATCGTGGTTTTACTGCGTGAGGAACGCAGTGATCTTTCAGGGATCAGCCCTAAGGATTTCAGCCTGTTCACCACGCCTGTGGTCAATCTTTTTGAACATGAATGCAATCTGGTAGAACTGCACCGCAATGCCGCCCAGCATATCGTTCACGCCGACCGCACCCGCCCCCGCGACTTTGAGATCTACCGCCTTCTGCGGGTCGAAGATGCCGAAACCGAAGGGCCGCAAGCGCGCGTGACGCCACTGTTTTCCGTCGAGGCCGAAGCCGATAGCGGTTACGTCTATTCAGCCGACCGCCGCCCGCGCCGCCCCGACACAGAAGAGGTTCGCCGCGGTCAAACCCGCTCAAGCTATACCGGGGATGATTTCTACATCTCTGTCGGGCGCCCCAGCTATGCGCGGCCCGCGCGGGCGTTGCGGCGGTTGGATGTGCGCGCCTTGTGTACCAATCGCGATCTGCCGATCCTGGACGATAACCCGCGGCTTACGCTGGATTCAGGTGATCCGGTGCAGTTGGTCACGCTGTTGGGGCCGATGCGCAGGCCACGGGCGTCGTTGCGGGCCGTGCTGCCGTCGGGGGCCTCGGATGAACGCCAGATTGACGATCTTAGCTGGCGCTGGATTTCACAACTCAGCCTCAATCACATCTCACTTGCCGAAGCCGACAGCGGCGCCGAGCCGCTGCGCGCCCTGATCCGGCTTTATGCAGATCGCGGCGACCCGGCACTGCGCCGTCATGGCAACGCCGTTACTGGCCTGCGGTCGCGCGCATTGGTTGAGCGGTTGGCGGTGGCGGGGCCTTTGTGTTTTGGCCATGGCACTGAAATCACGCTTGAAATCAATGATGCGCTGTTGACCGGAACCAGCAGCCTGTTGCTTTCGGCGCTTTTGGCCCAGCTTTTTGCGCGCCACACGGCAATCAATTCCTTTGTGCGAACAAAGGTGCATCTGACCCAGCAACAAACGGAGGTGACATGGCCCATGACGACCGGCACACGCGCCCTGATTTGACAGAAGGGCCAGCCATCGTGACGATGGATTTTTTTGAACTGCTGCGCCGGCTGGAGACGAATGAGCTACGCTTTGGCCGGGCTGGTGGCGCGCAAAAGGAACCTGCGCGCCTGGGTCAGACGGCACGCATGACCTTTGCGGCAAGCGATGTTGCCAGGTTGACAGCCGCCACAGCCACTACAAAGCCGCAGATCGCCGTCAATGTCTTGGGTCTGATCGGACCAGAAGGGCCGATGCCGCTGCATATGACGCGCTGGATCATGGCGCGGTTGTCGAACCGCTGGTTTGCAGGTGACAGTACCGGGGCCACCGCCGACACCTCGTTTCTGGATTTCATCAACCTGTTGCAGCACCGGCTGATTGCGCTTTACTGGCGGGCCTGGGCCGATGCCCGCCCCGAAATCAACATAGCCCACGGCACCGGGGGCCGGGTTAGCGCGACCATGCGCGCGCTGGCGGGGCAGGGGCTGCCGGGCACGACCACCGGCGATATCCGGCTTGACGGTGCAAAGCTGCGCCATGCGACGTCGCTGGTGATGGAGGCGCGCAGCCCCGAGCGTCTTTGTGCGTTTTTGGAAACCGTTCTGGGCGTGCCGGTGCGGCTGGCAGAATTTACCGGCCACTGGATTGATATTCCCCGGCATTTGCAAAGCCGTCTGGGCACGCAGCACGCCGGGTTGGGAAGCGGCGCGGTGATTGGCGCGCGGGTGTTTGACCGGCAAGGCCACGCCGAATTGCAACTTGGCCCGCTGACGCTGAAACAGTTCACGCATTTTCTGGCCGATGCAGACGCCTGGGCCCGGTTACGCCATGCGCTGGTATTTGCCGCAGGCAGGGACATCAACTTTGGCTTGCGGCTGATCCTTGCATCAGGCGAGGTGCCGGCCGCACAGTTGGGCGCTGATTGCCAGCTTGGCCGAACCTCATGGCTTGCGCCTTTGGCGGATGCGGGGGCAGATGATCTCGCGTTTTCGAATGTGGCCGAACCTGTGGCGACCCCGCCAGAAAGGGCCGCCGCATGAACTTGCGCCTTGTCATAGAAGCCGCCCCCGTACCACAGGCCGAAATGGAGCGTGTCTTTTCCGGCGGGCAAATGTCGATCGGGCGCAGCCCTGATGCCGATTGGCAGATTGATGACCCTAAGATGTTTGTATCGCGCCGCCACTGCGTGATCAGCGAAGAAGGCGGTAAGGTGGTGGTAACCGATGCCTCGTCGGGCGGGCTGTTCATCGACAATGCGGCAAACCCCGTGGGGCTGGGCAATGCGCAGGCGATTGAACCTGGGATGCGCCTGCATCTGGGGGATTTCACCTTCCGGGTCGAGGCGGCGTCAGGCGCGCAGCCCACACCAGAACCGGCGCCGCTCAGGGTGGGGGGGGGCGGTTTCTTTCCACCCGAAGACACCCCGCCCGCAGCTACACCCCCGCCCGCGCGCCCTGCTGAATTGCCCGACCCTTTCGGCCTGCGCAGGGATGGCAGCCAAGAGATGCGTCACAAGGAAAAGCCGCGGCCCCCGCGCCCCCTGGATCAGCCTGATCCCTTCGGGTTGGATTTGCGCGAAAGTGCGGTGGAGCGGCCTGAACCTGACGCCGGGCGCGCCGGCGACAGGGTGGGTTCCTTTGGCAACTTTTTTGACGATGCGCCTGCCGCATCGCCGCGCCGCGATGTGCCAGAGCCAACCGCAAAGCCCACAACGACGCCACCGCCCGCCAAGCCCGATATCTTTGGAAACTGGCAGCAATCGGTATCGGAGGTGCCGAACGATGCGCCGGTTGACAGGCCAACTGCCCCGGCCGCCAGCGCCCCGCCGGCTATGCCGCAGCGTTCGGATGAAAACTTGCGCGATGCGCTGCTGCGTGGCATGGGCATCGACCCCGCGCAGATACCTGCGCGCGATGCGGTGGCGGAAATGACCCATCTTGGCCAGTGTATGCGCGATCTGGTCGAGGGGGTGATGCTGTTGCTGCGCACCCGCGCACAGGAAAAGCAAAAGGTCCGCGTGGCCCAAACCATCATTGCCAGCGCCGATGTGAACCCGCTGAAATTCTTGGCAACGCCAGAAGATGCGCTTGGCGCGCTTATCCAGCCGCGCGGGCATGGCTACATGGCACCAGAAGCGGCGATCGAGGGGGCGTTTCGTGACCTGACCGATCATCAGGTGCGCACATGGACTGCGCTACAGGTTGCACTGCGCCGCATGGTGGACAAATTCGACCCCGCAGAAATCGCCAAAGAGATGGAGGATGTCGGTCTCTTGGAATCCTTGGCGGCCGGTGGACGCAGCGCCAAGCTATGGCAGATTTACCAAGACAGATACCGCGATATAGCCGAGACTGCAGAAAAGCAGTTTTTGGGGGATGTCGGGGCAGATTTCCGTGACGCCTATGAAAACAGAAGGAAAGACTGACATGGCATATCTTGCACGTCGTACATTTCTGATCACCGCCGCTATGGGCGCGGGCACGTTCCTGGCGGGCTGTATGGGCGATGCGCCGCCCGCCGTTGTGACCGTCAGCGCACAAGGGGCCGCAGGTATGAACCCCGGCCCCGGGGGCGGGGACCGGCCAGTGACGCTGACCATCTTGCAATTGGCCGGTGCCGGTGCGTTTGACGCCGCTGATTACTATGCCTTGCAAGACCCTGCCACCGCGCTGGGGGGGGATCTGATCCGCGCGGATCAACTGGTATTGGCCCCCGGTGAGAGCCCGAGCAAACAGATCACCATTCAACCCGGCACCAGCATGATTGGCGTGGTTGGCGGTTTCCGCGACCCGGCAAACCGCACCGTGCGCGCAAAGACCATGGCACCGGGCGCGGATTCGGGGCTTATCATCAAGGTCGGCCCAGGCGGCATAGCATTGACCCGCACATGACCTGCAAAGGACGGATATGACGGATAAAAACAAGGTCGTCTGGTCTGAAGGGCTGT
>NZ_JBLJBV010000013.1:0-15956 GCF_047638075.1 Phaeovulum sp. | reverse complement strand
GCAGCTCATCCGGCGTCATCTGGATCGGGCCGCGGGTGTTGGATTTGATCCCGACCGTGCCCAGTGCCGGCACGCGCTCCAACGCCTTTTCCCACTGGGTTTCAACCGCCTCGAAATCCTCGGGCATAAGATCCATGCCAAAGTCCTTTGGCACCCCATCAACCGCCCATAGTTTCAGGTCTTTTTCCATCTCATAGGGGCCAAATTGCAGCCCGCCCACGTCTTCGCGCAGATAGGCGCCATAATCTTCGTCACGCAGGATCGGATATTGCGGCAAGCCAGCCTTGCGGCGTGCCACAAGATCGGGCAGCGGTTCGGTGGTCCAGTATTGGTGCAGGATCGGCACGCACGGCAGATCCAGACCGACCCGTTTCGCATTCTCCCGCGCGTAATTGCCAGTTGCAAAGATCAGATGATCGCAGGTGATCTCTCCCTTGTTAGTGACAACCTTCCAGCCGCCACCGGCAAGCTTTTCATAGGCCTGCGCTTCGGTTTCCTGATAGATGACCGCGCCACGATCCCGCGCCAGCCTAGCCATGCCCATGGTCACATCCGAGGGGTTCACATAGCCATCATGAGGATGGAAAATACCGCCCTTGATATTTTCGTTCGGGTTCAAAAGCGGGTGTTTTTCCCGCACCTGCCCGGGGGTCAGGATTTCGGCCTCGATTCCGGCGGCTTCGGCAATGCCGATATAGCTGAGAAATTCGTCCATCCGTTCGCGGGTATTGGCCACGCGCAACTGGCCAACCAGGTTCAGACCGATGGATGACCCCAGTTCCTTTTCTACATCCTTGTAGATATTGATTGTTTCCTGCGTCATCCGGCTGATGTTGGTTGACCGCACAAAGGTCACCAGAAGGCCGGCAGCATGCCATGTTGACCCGGCCGTCAACTGGCGGCGTTCGATCATCACCACGTCTGTGCAGCCGTGCTTTGTCATTCCATAAAGGATTGCGGCCCCCACACAGCCCCCCCCGACAACAACGACTTTTGCGTGCGGCTTCATGTTGGGCCCCCTTTTCGGTCTTGCGTTCTGCCAAGACGCTAGGAGAAACATTTTGCTTTGTGACCTTGTATAATTTTCATGCGGTGATAACCCTGAGTTATGCAAAAATTACGCCGCGCCCTGCCGTCCCTCTCCAATATTTACGTCATCGACGCGGTGGCCAGACACCTAAGCTTTACCGAAGCGGCGCGAGAACTGGGCATTTCGCAACCTGCTGTCAGCAAATCGGTCAAAACCGTTGAGGCGGGGATCGGTGTTCGACTGTTTGACCGAAAACACCGCGGGTTGTCGGTAACGCCAGAGGGGCAAATCTTTTGTTCGGAATGCGCCGCTATCCTGGCGCGGTTGGATCGGGTTGTTGCAAGCTTTGCCAAGCCGCGCGGTGCAGCGCCGGTCAAGCTAAGCTTTTCCTCAAGCTTCGTGGCCTTGTGGCTGCTGCCAAAGCTACCCGCGCTGAAAAGCCTGTACCCGCAGATGTCGCTTAGCATTGACGAAAGCATCAGCGAATATCTGGATCCGCGCGTAACCGACTATGATTTTTCTTCGCGTCTGGGCAAGGGCGAATGGGATGGGTTCGACAGTTGGCTTTTGGTGCCCGAACGTATCTGTGCCGTGGCCACGCCAGAGTATCTGGCCCGGAACGCGGAACGTTTTGCGTCAGAAGGGTTTGGGGCGCTGACGTTGCTGCATACCGTCGAACCAAAACGCAAACGCACCACCTGGGCCGAGTGGTTGCACGGTGTTGGTTTGCCGGGTGAGGATCTAAACTCGGATATGGTGTTTTCCGATTATCATTCGGCGGTTGATGCCGCGCTTTTGGGGCAGGGGGCAGCTTTGGGCTGGGCGCATGTGACCGAGGATCTGTTGGCGACAGGGCGTCTGGTCCAAGTTGGCGACAGATGGCTGCAAACCGGCGATGCCTTTTATATAGTGTCGCCTTCCGATCGAGAACATTCGGCGCTGCACAAGGCATTTCTGCGCTGGATTCTGGGTGCGGCAAAAGATTGCCAGCCCTCGGCTCTGGCCGAAGACCAGGGTCGTGTGGTGAACTGAGCGACCCGGCGGCGGAGTTGACTTTTGCACTGCCCCATTCGGCCTGCCGCGCTCACTGGTCAACGAGGGCTTGGGCCGCCTTTCGGCCCACCTGCGACCCGTACGCAATGGCACCTTCACCCACAGGGCGGTAGCTCCGGCATCAGGCATCAACCCGAATGAGGCCACGGCAGGCCCTTTCCAGCAGCCCGTAAGGTACGCCCGACACGCCTTCAAACCCGCACCACGCCGGTGAGACGCAGACCGCCAAGCCGGCAAAGCAGCGCCTCTTCCGCAATGGTCGGTCGCTTCTTTACCCCTGATGTCGCAATCCGCGCGTAACAGAGCGCCACTCCGGGGTAAAAGCCAAGTCAGCGACTTTGACGGAGGAACACGGGATGAATGACACGGCGGGCGTAGGGCGTAGATCGCGTGGCGGTGGCGGAGGGGCTGCCCGACGTGCAGAACGCACCGCAGTGCGGCAGGAATTTACCCGTTTTATCGAACGAAACATTCCCAATCTCGATATCCTGAATGAAGAGGCGCTGGCGATTATCGAGGCCAATGCCGAAACTGTTCTGGAAGAAATCGGCGTCAGTTTTGTTGACAACCCGGCCGCACTCGCGCGCTGGCGCGAGGCGGGGGCCGATGTGAAAGGCGAACGTGTGCGTCTGCCCAAGGGCCTTGCGCGCAAGCTTTGTGCGACCGCACCCGCCATGTTCACCCAACACGCCCGCAACCCTGACCGCAATGTTGTGATCGGTGGCAAGGGGCTGGTGCTGGCCCCGGTCTATGGCCCCCCGTTCGTACGCGATGCCGAAGGGGGGCGGCGTTATGCGACTATCGAAGATTTCCGAAATTTCGTAAAGCTGGGGCAGATGTCGAAATGGTTGCACCACTCGGGCGGTACCGTCTGTGAGCCGACCGATGTCGCGGTTAACAAGCGCCACCTTGATATGCTGCACGCACACATGACACTTGCCGATAAACCTTATATGGGCTCGGTCACGGAACGCTCGCGTTGTGTTGACAGTGTCGAGATGTCAAAGATCTTGTTTGGCGCGGATTTTGTCGACCAAAACACGGTGATGACCTCACTGATCAATATCAATTCGCCGCTGACCTTCGATCCGATCATGATGGACGCGCTTGAGGTTTATGCGTCCGCGAATCAGGCCTGTATCATCTCGCCGTTTATCGTTGGGGGGGCAATGGCACCGGTAACAGTAGCCGGAACGCTGACCCAGGTGCTGGCCGAAGTGCTTGCGGGTGTGGCCTACTCACAGCTGATCCGACCAGGCGCCCCGGTGATCTTTGGCGCTTTTGTCACCTCGATCGACATGAATTCAGGCGCGCCCACCTTTGGCACCCCGGAGGCCGCGCAGATCACCCTTGGCGCGGGGCAACTGGCACGACGTCTGGGTTTGCCCTACCGCTCGGCCGGGGCGTTTTGCGGCTCAAAGCTGCCGGATGCGCAAGCCGCCTACGAATCCGCCAATAGCCTGAATATCGGACTTCTGTCAGGGGTGAATTTCATGCTCCATGCCTGCGGCTGGCTGGAAGGTGGGCTTGTGTCATCTTATGAGAAATATATCATGGATGCCGATCAACTGGGCGTAATGCACCGCCTTGCCGCAGGCATCGACATGAGCGCGAACGGCCAGGCCATGGACGCACTGCGCGAAGTCGGACCCGGTGGCCATTTTCTAGGCTGCGACCATACCCAGGCCAATTTCAAAAATGCGTTCTGGCGGACTGATCTGCTGGACTATAAACCCTTTGAAACTTGGGAAGAAGAGGGCGCGCGCGATACCGTAGCCCTTGCTGGGGTGCGTGTTAAAAAGATGCTGGGCGACTATCAGGCCCCGGATCTCGACCCCGGCCTTGCCGAAGCCCTTTCTGACTATGTTGCCCGAAAAAAAGCTGCCGTGCCGGACGCCTTCGTCTAATTGCTTTTTTTTGGCCCAAAATACTCCCGCCGGAGGCTCCGATGGTTACCGTTGGAGCCTCCGGCGGGAGTATTTTGGGCCAAAAAAAAGCCGTCAGAGTGGCCGGATTTTTAGCTTGGTCAGTCGATTTTCCTTGCGATTCATCACTTCAAAACGAAAACCATGGAATGAAAAGACCTGCCCTTCCGTCGGGATAAGCTGCGCTTCGTGAATCACCAGACCGGCGATGGTATTGGCCTCGTCATCGGGCAATTGCCAATCCATCATTCGGTTCAGGTCGCGGATCGTCATCGTACCGTCAACCAGATAGTCACCGGAGTCGGTGCGGTTCAGTTGGGCCGGGGCGTCCGGGTCGAATTCATCGGTAATTTCACCGACGATCTCCTCCAGGATATCTTCGAGGGTGAGCAGGCCCTTGAGGTCACCATATTCGTCGACAACCAGCGCAAAATGGGTGCGCCGTTTCAGAAACTCGCGCATCTGTTCGTCAAGCGGCGTGGTTTCGGGTACAAAATAGGCCTTCATTGCCACTTTCAGCACATCAAGGTCACGCACCGAGGCAAGATTGCCATCTTCGCCGCGCACCACCTTTTCAACTGCGCGCAGCAGATCTTTTGAGTGGATCACGCCGACAACGTTTTCTCGCTCGCCTTTGTAAAGCGGTAGCCGCGTATGCGGTGAGGCCAGCACCGATGACAAGATCGTGTCAGGGTCGGAGTCGGCATCTATCATTTCGATCTGGCTGCGGTGGCGCATGATCTCTTCAACGGTGCGTGATCCTAGATCAAGCGCCCCCAACAGCCGGTCACGGTCCTCTTTTTGCACGGTACCTTCGGAGGCACCGATAGCAAGTGCGCCGGCAATTTCTTCCTGTACGGAAAACATGATGGTATTGGGATCGGTGCGCACGCCAAACACCCATAAAAGCCCGCGCACCGTCAGCCGAACGATTGAAACGATGGGCGCCAGAACGAACGTCAGCAGGCGGATCGGGCGCGCCACGCGGCTAGCTGCGTTTTCGGGGTTGGTGATTGCGTAGGTTTTGGGCAGGACTTCGGAAAAGACCAGCACCAGCACAGTCATCCCCAGTGTCGCGAGGGCCACGCCACTATCGCCAAAGACCCGGGTCAGCATGGCCGTCGCAAGAGATGCGGACAGGATATTGACCACGTTATTGCCCAAAAGGATCGCTCCGATCAGCCGTTCGCTGTCTTCGGTCACGTTCAATGCGGCTTCGGCGCCTGCATCCCCTTTGTCAGCGCGGGATCGCAGCTTGGCGCGGGATGCAGCGGTCAATGCGGTTTCTGAGCCCGAAAAGAATGCTGACATCATCAAAAGGGCCAAGATAGCGGCGACGGTCATCCAAAAGGCGGTATCCAGCACGGGCATTTCCATCGGTTTCTTTGGTCAGGTTAACTTATGCGTAGAGGGGGAGCGTCATTCAAGGAAAAGGCGCTTAGCGGGCGGGGTGCGCCAACGGGTGATGCTCTAGCACCAGCGCTTTTAGCCTTGCATCCAGCACATGGGTGTAGATTTCGGTGGTCGACAGATCGGCATGGCCCAGCAGGGTCTGGATTGCGCGCAGATCGGCGCCGCCCTCCAGAAGGTGCGTGGCAAATGCGTGGCGCAGCACATGCGGCGTGACCCGTACCGAAGATATCCCCGCCGCGACCGAAAGCTCCTTCAGCAAGCCATGAAACGCTTGCCGCGTGAGGTGGCCTTCGGCACCAGTGCCGGGAAACAGGAACCGGGACGGCGGGGATTTTCGGGCAGCCCGCGCCTTGTCTTCGGCGGCATCGCGCACCGACAGCCATTCTCCCAATGCCGCCCGGGCGGGTGAGGATAGCGGCACCATCCGTTCCTTGCCGCCCTTGCCGCGGATCAGCAGCATTCGCGGATCGCCGCGTGCCGCAGAAACCGGAAGGCCGACCAGTTCGCTGACGCGCATCCCCGTGGCATATAGCACCTCCATCAGGCAGGTGTTGCGGGTGCGATCGTCGGCCGTGCGCCCAGAGTTTCGGGCGGCTGCCAGCAGGGCCTCCACCTCGGTCAGGGTCAAGGTTTTGGGTAGCCGCCGGTCCTTGCCGGGGCCGCAGATGCGGATTGCCGGGTCGTCAGTGCGCCAACCCTCGTCATAGGCAAAGCGGTAAAGCTGGCGGATGGCCGATAGGCGGCGGGCGCGGGTTGCCTTGGCCAGCCCCTGCGCCTCGCATGAAATCAGATAGGATTCGATGGTTTCGCGCGGGGCTTTGGCAAAGGTTTCGCCGCGGTGGGTCACAAATGCGGCAAAATCCAGCAGGTCGCGGCCATAGGCCAGCAAGGTGTTGCGCGCGGCCCCGGCCTCGGCTGCCTGAGCCTCCAGAAAGGTTGAAATCCAGCGTTCGGTCGCTGTGTCCGGGCGTTCAGACCCTTCTGCCCCGATCATCCGCGGCGCTCCAACACGACCAATTCCAGTGCGGCGCGGCGGGCGGTGCTTTCCAGCCCGACGTGGCGCAGCAAAGAAAGGCCCGCGGTGACGCGGCGATAATCGCCCTTGGCGCCTTCGGTCACATCGTCGATAGCGCGCAGCAATGCCTCACCCAGGCGATCGGCGGGCAGCAGGTCGGCGTAGGCTTCGGGGGCGGCGGGCGGGGCGTCAAATACCGCCTTCAGTGCGATCCCCAGTGTATCTGTCGCGGCAAGCCCCGTGGTGCTGCCTTTCGCGACGCCGATCAGCAAAGCCTCATCAGCGTCCTGCGGGGTGCGGGCGCGGGCAATAGGTTCATACTCTTCCGATAAAAGCCCCAGCCGAAAGGCAATACGGGCGGGCGTTCCCGAAAGAGGTATCTGCGCCAATGGCTTGGCGTATAGGGCGGCCAACTGCGCCTCCAGCTCGACCGCCTCCATGGCGGCAAAGGCACGGGGCAGGGCGGCTGATACTGTCTTGGCCGAGCCTGCGGCGATGGCCGCATCCAGTGCTGCCATGGCCGAAACCCGGTCCCAAACCCCACCCGAGGCGGCGGCGGCTGTTTCGGTATAAAGGCCCAGCAGCTGGTTTGGATCAATCGCGCCCATCTTGGCCAGCCGTTCGGCGGCCTCGATCCGGGTTTTCCAACCGGTATTGGCACGCAGGTCAGCCTGCGAAAACGCAACCGGCAGTGTCGTGGTCGGCAGGGGTTGGCCAATTGCCTCCATCATCCGAAAGACCAATGGCGTGGGGTGCAGCGGCGCGGGAAGATCGTTGCTGTCTTCGGCAAATTCAGGGTCCAGGAACCGTTCCAGCAGCGGGTCCATTGCCGGGTCTATCTGGCCAAGGCTGCGCGCGGTGGCAAATGAGAGCGCGGCGGCGGGCCAGTCGCCCGCCCGCGCCAGACAAAAGATCCGCGCCGGAAACGAGGGCGATACGTTGGGCGTTTCGCGCAGGCTTTCGCAGGCCTTGTCTTCCTGACCCAGCAAAAGCGCCACATCAAACAGCCGGCGAAACCGCTCAGGGTTGTTGGAGCCGGCCTGTTGCAGCAGCGCAAAGGCCGGCTCCAGTGCACCCAGATCCAGTAACCGGTCGATGCGCGCCAGAAACAGGGTATTGCCTTGATCGGGGCTGGCAAATCGGGGCGGGTCCAGTTCCGCCAACAAGAGTGTGACCAAAAGCGACTGGATCGCCGGCAGGGTATCAACGCGCTCCTTGCGCAACAGACGGGCAAGATCGACCTCGGGGGTGTTACCCCAAAGCCCGCGTGGCAGGCCGGTTTTTGCCGTTGATAACAGCCCTAATGCCGCGATGTTGGGTAGGTCCAGGGCGGTAACGGAAACCGGCTCGACGCCTGCGCCGTGCGAAACCGGCGCTTCGCCCGGAACGGCCCCCAGGTTGGCCCCGGGCGTTGTGTAAGGCGACGGCGCCGACATTACCACCGACGTTGAAAGCCAGTCTATGGCAGACATCGGGGCGTTCACGGCCCTTTCTTGTTGCCAATCTTGTGCGTGGGCTGTGCCACACAACAACGCCCAGGCAATCAGCCCGGCAAAGCCCTTATTTAGTGACATTCAGATCTACCGGAACATGGCTATCGGTGACTGGCGGGCGCATATCACCCAGATAGGCATACCCTGCCAGACCCACCGCCCCAAGAATTGCCAGAATGAATAGCAGTTTGATGATCCGACCCATTTGCCTGTCTTTCCCGGTCTTTTACTCTTTGAGCTGTTTTGTCGTGCCAGTTTTCCTCGGGCGCATTATATATGGCATTTCCGGGAAGATCACGCCATTCAGGACAAAATGAGATAAATGCGCAAACTCCTGCCGGAGATGTGATCGCAGCAAAGGGTAAAGATCGGTGTCTGACGACCAAACCCATCTACAATTGTGCCGACCGATTGTGCTGGTTGGCATGATGGGGGCCGGGAAAACCGCCGTGGGCAACCAGATTGCACGTCTTTTGGGGGTGCCGTTTCTTGATTCTGACGAAGAGATCGTGCGCGCGGCCCAGATGTCGGTAGCCGAGATTTTCGCCCGCGACGGCGAGGCGTTTTTTCGTGCCCGCGAATCAGAGGTTCTGGCGCGGTTGATGAGGGCGGCACCTTCGGTTTTGTCGACGGGTGGCGGCGCCTTTCTGGCCGAGGCGAACCGTGCGATCATTGCCAAGCATGGCGTATCGGTCTGGCTGAAGGCGGATCTTGAGGTGTTGTGGAACCGGGTGCGTCACAAGAATACGCGCCCCTTGCTGCGCACCGCTGACCCGAAGGGCACATTGGCGGGGCTGCTGAACAACCGTGCGCCGCTCTATGCCCGTGCGCAGGTGATCGTCGAGGCCGCGCCCCACCTTTCGATTGACGCGATGGCGCACAAGGTTATCGCTGCGCTGCAGGCCACGCCGGGGGTGTTTGCAAAGGCCGGGGCGATGGATAAGCCTAAAGAAGGAACAGACGGATGATGCGTGAAACGGTAGCGGTGGATCTGGGCGCGCGGTCTTATGAGGTGCAGATCGGTGCCGGGCTTTTGGCAACCGCCGGCGCCGAGATTGCGCCATTGCTGCGCCGCCCCCGCGTGGCTGTCATCACCGACGAGACGGTCGGCGCGCTGCATCTGGCGGCGCTGCGCGCGGGTTTGGGTAACATCGACATGGTCAGCCTTGCCCTTCCCGCGGGCGAGTCCACCAAGGGCTGGCCGCAGTTTTCGCGCGCGGTTGAATGGCTGCTTGAACAGCAGGTCGAGCGCAAGGATGTTGTCATTGCCTTTGGCGGCGGCGTGATTGGCGATCTGGTGGGTTTTGCCGCAGCGGTCCTGCGGCGCGGGGTCCGGTTCGTTCAGATCCCCACCACGCTTCTGGCGCAGGTTGACAGCAGTGTTGGCGGCAAGACCGGGATCAACGCCCCCCAAGGCAAGAACCTGATCGGTGCGTTCCATCAGCCCAGCCTCGTGCTGGCCGATATCGACCTGTTGGACACGCTGCCCACCCGCGACCTTCTGGCGGGTTACGGCGAGGTGGTTAAATACGGGCTTTTGGGTGACGCCGCCTTTTTTGACTGGTTAGAGACGAATGCCCCGGCGATGGCTGCGGGCGACACGGCGCTGCGGCTGCGGGCCGTAACGCGGTCTGTCCAGATGAAGGCGGAAATTGTCGTGCGCGATGAGACCGAAGAAGGCGACCGGGCGCTGTTGAATCTGGGGCACACATTCTGTCACGCGCTGGAAAAGGCCACCGGATACGGACCCCGTTTGCTGCATGGCGAGGGCGTGGCGATTGGCTGCGCGCTCGCGTTTGAATTAAGTCAGCGCATGGGTCTTTGCAGTCAAGAAGCCCCCAGCCGCGTGCGCGCGCATCTGCGTGCAATGGGTTGCAAGGTCGATCTGGCCGACATTCCCGGTGATCTGCCGGGGCCCGAGGCGCTGATCGGGTTGATGGCGCAAGATAAGAAGGTGCAAGACGGCCAGATGCGCTTTGTCCTTGCGCACGGCATCGGCAAGGCCTTTGTCTGCGCGGATGTGCCCGGCGATCTTTTGCATGATGTGCTGAGCGATGCCTTGGCCACGCGCTGACGCCCTATTCTTCAAAAGGGATCGGGGCTTTGAGCCTATCGGGTCGCTTGCGGATCGGGTCGTCGCGTTCTGGTTTGTTGCCCTGGCTTTTCAGAGGCGGCGCCATGGCGGAGATCGTCAAAAATTCAGCCGCGGCTGGCTTTCTCGACGATACCGGATGTACCGGCGCGGCGGTCAAGTTCGCCCAGCACATCGGCCAGCGTCACATCGCGGGCGGCCAGCATGACCAGCAGGTGGTAAAGCACGTCGGCTGCTTCGGATGTGAGGCGGGCGCGGTCGCCTTTTACCGCTTCGATAATCGCCTCAATGGATTCCTCACCGAATTTCTCGGCGCATTTTTCCGGGCCTTTTGCCAAAAGCTTGGCGGTCCAGGAACTATCGGGGTCGGCACTCTTGCGGGTGGCGATGGTGGCGGCAAGGTGGTCGAGTGCGTTCATGTCAGCCTCACGGGGATACCTGCGGCGGCCATGTGGGCCTTGGCCTGGCCGATGGTGAATTCGCCAAAATGGAAGATCGAGGCGGCCAGCACTGCCGAGGCACCGCCTTTGGTAACCCCTTCGACAAGGTGATCCAATGTTCCCACCCCGCCCGATGCAATCACCGGGATCGGGACCGCGTCTGATACCGCGCGGGTCAGCGGCAGGTTGAAGCCTGCGCGGGTGCCGTCGCGATCCATGCTGGTCAAGAGTATCTCGCCCGCACCTTTGGCGGCGACGGTGCGGGCAAATTCCACAGCGTCAATGCCGGTGGATTTGCGTCCGCCATGGGTAAAAATTTCCCATCTGCCGGGGCTGACGGTTTTTGCGTCAATTGCCACGACGATGCATTGCGCGCCGAAACGGTCGGCGGCCTCGGCTACGACATCAGGGTTGGCCACGGCGGCGGAATTGAAGCTGACCTTGTCAGCCCCGGCCAACAGTAACGCGCGCACGTTATGGTGGCTGCGCACGCCGCCGCCCACGGTCAGTGGCATGAAACACTGTTCCGCCGTGCGGGTGACCAGATCATACATCGTGCCCCGGTTTTCATGGGTGGCGTGGATGTCGAGAAAGCAAAGCTCGTCCGCGCCGGCGGCATCGTAGGCACGGGCTGCCTCGACGGGGTCGCCCGCGTCGATCAGGTTGACGAAGTTCACGCCCTTGACCACGCGGCCATCGGCGACATCGAGGCAGGGGATGATGCGGGTTTTCAGCATGGCATGCTCCTTTGGTGCGTTCTTAGCGCGGGCGGGCGCCTCTGGCCAGTGGCGGAGCGGGGGCCGGCCCCCGCACCCCCGGAGTATTTTGACCAAAGAAAAGCTGTCAGGTTTTCAGCGCGATCAGGGCCTGTGCCAGATCCAGCGCGCCGTCATAAATTGCGCGGCCGGAAATGGCCCCGGCGATCACGCCGGTATCACGCAGTGCGATAAGGTCCGGCAGTGAGGAAACCCCGCCGGAGGCGATGATCGGGATGGTCACTGCGCGGGCGAGGGCCTCGGTGGCGGTGATGTTGGGGCCTTGCATGGCACCGTCGCGCATGATGTCGGTGTAGATGATTGCGGCGACGCCGGCGTCTTCAAAGCGGCGTGCAAGATCGGTGACCATCACATCGGTTTCGGTGGCCCAGCCCTTGGTTGCCACGCGCCCGCCACGCGCGTCGATACCAACAGCGACCTTGCCGGGGAATTCGCGGGCCGCTTGTTGCACCAGATCAGGGTTTTCAACGGCGACGGTGCCAAGGATCACCCGCGCCAGCCCTTTGGTGAGCCAGCGTTCAATGGTGGCCATGTCGCGGATACCGCCGCCGAGCTGCGCGGGGATATGAAGGCGCGCAAGGATGGCCTCGACCGCGGCGGCGTTTACCGGCGCACCTGCAAAGGCGCCATTGAGATCGACGAGGTGGACCCATTCACAACCCGCAGCTTCAAAGGTGGCCGCCTGTGCCGCAGGGTCGTCACCGAAAACGGTGGCCTTTTCCATATCGCCATGCAGCAGGCGCACGCATTGGCCGTCTTTCAGGTCGATGGCGGGGTAAAGGATCATGGCGCTCTCCGTTCGGTTTGGGGCGTCTTGCCACAGCTTCGGGGCGATTGCAAAGTGTTGGAGAGGGGGGCGCTACGCTACGTTACGCTTGCCGGGAATCGGGGGCCATGGCGTGATGGGTGCAGATGTCAGGGAGGACACTGATGAGACGATTTGCATTTGCGGCGCTGTTTGCCTTTGTGGGGACTGTTGCCACTGCCGACCCGATTGAGGGGCTATGGCAGACCCAAGCCGACGACGGCGCCTTTGCCCATGTCAAAATCGCCCCATGCGGGGCCAATTACTGCGGCGTGATTGCGCGTACCTTCAATGACGGCGGCGAATACAAATCCGAGAACCTTGGTAAGAAACTGGTTATCGACATGGCGCCCAAGGGCGGCGGGAAATACAAGGGCCGGGTTTGGCGTCCGTCCAACAACAAGATCTATCTGGGCAAGATCGACCTGTCCGGTGACAAGATGAAGCTGGCGGGGTGCATTGCCGGTGGGCTTTTGTGCAGCAAGCAGAACTGGCAGCGGTTGAAATGACGGCTAAAGCGGGATCAGATCGGCAAAGATAAACCCGTCGCGGGTAACAACCTCGCCGGTGCGGACCGGGATCGGGGCCGAAAACATCGGCCCCGCCACGACGGCGGTGTGAAATTCGCCACGCTCGCCGCAAGGATCAACGCTTTCGGGCAGGTCCGCCAGCAGAGCTTCGTCATATTTACGCCCCGCAAAACTGCGGTCCAGATGCCTTGGGTCAACGGTGACAAGTCGTGTGTCCATGCCGCAGGCGATAATTTCACTTGCGAGCGTGGCGGTCGGGCGGCCCCATAGCGGAAACAGGGCTGTTACCCCCAGGGGGGCCAGTTTTTCCTCGCGGTAGGCGCGCACATCTTCCAGGCAGATATCGCCAAAGACCATGTGGCGCACGCCCAATGCCAGGACCTCGGACATTGCGGCGACCATTCGCGCCTCGTAATCTGCGTTCGCGCAGGGCCAGGGCAACGGCACCTCGATCAGGGGCAGACCCACGGCAGCAGCCTGGGCGCGTAGCAGCGCGGTGCGCGTGCCGTGCATCGCCACACGGTCGAAGGCCTCATTGGTCGTCGAGAGCAGCGCCACCACATCGGCCAACCCGTCGCGGCGCGCCACATGCAGCGCATAGGCGCAGTCCTTGCCCGAAGACCAGCTAAGAACGGCACGCGGTGCGCTCATGGTCGCCAACGCAGGAAATTGCCGATCAGCCGCAGCCCGGTGGCCTGGCTTTTTTCGGGGTGAAACTGGGTGCCGACCATGGTGTCGCGTCCGATGATCGCCGTAATCGGGCCAGCGTAATCGGCATGGGCCAGCAGATGCGAGGGGTTTTCAACGCGGAAGTGGTAGGAATGCACGAAATAGGCATGATCGCCGGTGTTGATCCCTTCAAGCAATGGGTGCGGTCGATCAATCACCAGATCGTTCCAACCCATATGCGGAACTTTCAGCGCCGGATCCGCGGGGGTGATTTTAACCACCTCGCCGGGCACCCAGCCAAAGCCCGGTGTGTCGCGATATTCGCGCCCCCAACTGGCCATCATCTGCATACCCACGCAGATGCCCAGAAAGGGCCGCGCCTTGACGTGTACCGCCTCTTCGATCGCGTCGAACAGCCCGCCATAACCGTCCAGCGCCTGCCGACAGGCCGGAAAAGCACCATCGCCCGGCAGAACAATCCGGTCGGCTCGGGCCACATCCTCGGGGGATGAGCTGACCAGAACCTCGCCGGCCCCCACCTCCAACGCCATGCGCTGAAAGGCTTTTTCAGCCGAGTGCAGGTTGCCTGAATCGTAATCGACCAGAACTGTCAGCATTATTTTTCCTTCTGCGGCAGTTACAGCGCACCCTTGGTCGAGGGCAGAACATCACCCATCCGCGGGTCTGGCTCTACCGCCATGCGCAGCGCCCGCGCGACCGCCTTGAAGGCAGCTTCTGCGATATGGTGACTATTGAAACCATGCACCTTGTCCACATGCAGCGTGATGCCGCCATGCGTGGCCAGCGCCTGAAAGAACTCGCGCACAAGCTCGGTGTCGAACGTGCCGATTTTTGCCGTGGGAAAATCGACGTTCCACACCAAAAACGGGCGCGCAGACAGATCCAGCGCGCAGGCCAGTTGCGCATCATCCATCGCCAGATTGAAATGCCCATAGCGCCGGATGCCGCGCTTGTCGCCCAGGGCGGCGGTCAGGGCCTGACCCAACGCAATGCCCGTATCTTCAACGGTGTGGTGATCGTCGATATGCAGATCGCCCTTGGCGCGGATGGTCATGTCGATCAGCGAATGGCGGGCCAACTGGTCCAGCATATGATCAAAAAACCCGACGCCCGTCTGGTTGTCATAGGTTCCGGTGCCGTCCAGATTCACCAAAACAGTGATCCCGGTTTCAGCCGTCTTGCGTTTGATAGAGGCGGTCCGCATGATGATTTCCCCGTTGGTCGTGCACCTTATAAGTTGCAATGGGGGCATTGTTAAGCTGCCAACGTCGGGAATTTCGCAGATGGCTTCCCTTCGCCTCTTCACACTTTGTTAAGAATTAGAGCGCGCAATGATGGGGTGTTTACCCGAGGATCGGCCATGAACATCCTCTTTTTGGAAACGGATAGCCCGGGTGGGCTTGATTACGTTGCCGCGCTTGGGGCCGATGGTCATCATGTCGATCATGCGCGCTCTCTTCATCGCGCGCTATCGACAGTGCGCACGTCCGGACTGGATTTGCTGATCGCAGCGCTGTTTCCGGCTGGCGATGCGACCCTTGGGGGTGACGGGCTGACGGTAGTCTTGACGGCCGAGTTTCACAACCCGCAGCTTTTGACGATCCTGCTGACAGACAGCCCGGTTTTCATGAACGGAGAGTTGTTCGAGATGTTTTCATCCCTGCGCTGGGTTCTGCCCCGCGGGGTTCGCGTCGCGGATCTTCTGGAAATCACGCGGCACCTCAGAGGTGCCCAAGATTGCGTGCTACCAATGACGAGCCCTGCAGATCGCCGCACCGCCCATCGCTGACTCCACCCAAGGTCCGGCCGCCATGCCGATCGAACCGGCCAGCGCCAATCCTGAAAAGCAAAAGGCCGCCAAAAGGCGGCCCGTCTACATCTCCTTTCGGAGAAAATGGAGCGGGCGATGAGATTCGAACTCACGACCCTAACCTTGGCAAGGTTATGCTCTACCCCTGAGCTACGCCCGCACTCCATACCGTCCGGTCCAATCTCTGTCCCTTCCGATGACCGGGGATGTATAAACTCCGCTTGCGGCCTGCAAGAGGAAAATGCGCGATCCGCGAAAATTTATGCCTTTGGGCGGTGTGTTGCAGCTCACCATACCGCAACCCACCTTGCCCGACCCAAAACCATAGCCCACCCATCGCTTTTTTTTTGCAGGAAATACTCTCGGGGGGTGAATTGCCCAAAGGGCAAGAGGGGGGGGCGGACAGCCCGCCCCTTACGGCAAATGTTGATTGCGCCATGACGGCGCGATCATTTCTGATCCTCTGAAAGTGAACCCATATCCCCATCGAACTCAAAACGATGGAGATGACATGTTTCGATTTGCAGCGATTCCCGGAGGATGGCCCTATGATGCAGGCCCTGATGCTGACGGGATGCATTCTCATATGCAGTTCAGGCTCTGGGGTAGAGACGAAAAGGGTATCAAGAAGCCTTTGGGCCCGACTTACCTTGCGCCGGCAGATCTGTGCGACTTTCACGAAGACGAAAAAATCCCGGAAGTTCGGATCACGAAGGGTGCGGCTGTGGAAGACGGGTCGGATTTTCTTGGGCGCCGATACCTGATCCATTTCGATGACATTGCGTGGATCGAGATCACGACGAAGGCAGTCCGTCTATTCAAAAAGTTCACATGAAGTCCCGCTCATAAACGCGCCCGCGTGCGAGCCCGATCCGCATAGCGGG